>CAZNMK010000144.1:4124-7034 GCA_964574045.1 uncultured Roseovarius sp.
CGGCGGCTACGCCGCCGCCGCCTATTCGGTGGCCGCGCCCGGTGCGCGGGTGCTGGCGCTGCAGCCTCAGGCCACGCTCGACCCGCGCGTGACCGAATGGGACGACCGGTTCCGCCACATGCGGCGGGTCGATTTCACGTCGCGCTTCGGCTATGCACCGGACATGCTGGATGCCGCCGAACGGGCGGTGGTGATCTACGACCCCCGGGACGACCGCGACGCCATGCATGCGGCGCTGTTCACCCGCCCGAACGTCATGCGCGCGCGCGCCCGTTTCCTCGGCCCCGATCTGGAGGCGGCGTTCCTTGAGATGCAGGTGCTTTACCGGATGCTGGCGCAGCTCAGTTCGGGCCGGCTGACCGAGGCCGGGCTGGCGCGGCTCCTGCGCAAGCGGCGCGACTATCCGGCCTACCAGTTCACGCTGCTGCGCCAGCTCGGGGAAAGCGGCCGGGCAAGGCTGGTACTGATGCTGTGCAACAGCGTCCTGAAGCGGCGCAATGCCCGGCCCTTCCGCAAGGCGTACAATTCGGCGCGTGCCTCGCTGGGGCGGACCGCCGGCGACGACGGCCCCGGCGAAGAGGGCTGAGCCCTCTGGCCCGCGGCCGAGCGATTGTGTAAGCCGGGCGTCATGAGCCGCCACCTGACCCTGCCCCGCCCGGACGACTGGCACCTGCACCTGCGCGACGGCGCGATGCTGGCCGCGGTCTGCCCTGAAAGCGCCCGCCATTTCGCCCGCGCCATCGTCATGCCCAACCTGGTGCCGCCGGTGGTGACGGGGGCGCAGGCCGCCGCCTATCGCGACCGCATCCTCGCCGCGCGCCCCGGCGGCAGCGACTTCACGCCGCTGATGACGCTCTACCTGACCGAAGAGACCGATCCCGCGGACGTGGTGCGCGCCCATGCCGAGGGTATCGTCACGGCGGTCAAGCTCTATCCCGCCGGGGCGACAACCAACTCGGCCTCGGGCGTGACCGATTTCGACAAGGTGCGCGGGGTGCTCGAGGCGATGGCCGGTGCCGGCATTCCGCTTTGCGTGCATGGCGAGGTGACCGACCCGGCGGTCGACATCTTCGACCGCGAGGCGGCGTTCATCGAGCGTGTGCTCGACCCCATCCGCAGGGCCACGCCGGGGCTCAGAGTGGTGCTGGAACACGTCACCACGCGCGACGGCGTCGACTATGTGCGCGCCCATGCGGACGGGCTGGCGGCGACGCTCACCGTTCACCACCTGGTGATCAACCGCAACCACATCCTCGCGGGCGGCATCCGGCCGCATTATTACTGCCTGCCGGTGGCCAAGCGGGAGGAGCATCGCCTGGCTCTGCGCGCCGCCGCGACCTCGGGCGATTCGCGGTTCTTCCTGGGCACCGACAGCGCCCCCCACACCGACGCCGCGAAAGAGACCGCCTGCGGCTGTGCCGGCTGTTTCACCGCACCGAACGCGCTGGCGATCCTCGCCCATGTTTTCGAGGAGGAGGGCGCGCTCGACCGGCTCGAAGGGTTCGCCTGCCGCCACGGCGCGGCGTTCTACGGACTGCCCGTCAACGACGGCGCGATCGCGCTGGAAAAGGGCGACACCCCGGCCCGCCGGCCCGGCAAGATCGCCACCGGCGCCGGCCCGGTCACCGTGTTCGACCCCGGATTCGAGGTGTTCTGGCGGGTTGCCGACAGCGGCTGAGGCCGGAATGCATGGGGATCCGGCGCACCTGGGCGGAGAAAGGTCGAGCGCTCTCTTCGAAGCGCTGGATGAATGGGAGCGTCATCTCGCACAGCTAGACCCTAAGGGTCTGCGGTGCGGCCACGACAGTCCTTCGCCATGGTTTCAATACGTTAGTAGCGGCCAAAGCGGAGAAATCAGAGGTGGCCCGGCAAATCTGAACAAGCGAGTTAGGTGAATTTTCCGCTCCTGATCCGGCAGCTTTGCCGGGACGAAGGAGCGAAGATGGCAAGACGACCCGGACATGCTTTTCAAGCAAATGTACGGGGCGCCCCGTTCCATCGGCTGCGACGCCCAAGGCGTCGCGGCGGTCATCGAGCGACAGTTCAACGAACGCTTCCGCCATAAGCGGCCTTGCCCACGCTTTGCGCGAGCCAGGCGGGAAACTGCGGAGCTGCCGACACGAACTCTTCGAACGTATTCGGTGGCGGCGTTCGTTTCAATTTCTTGAGCGCCGGTTCCGCCTGTTCGGGACCGAGCCACGCAAGAGCGCGAACCGCCTCGCCGGCAGGCCTGTCGGCAAGCGCCAGTTGCCAGCGTGGCGCGTGCCGGAATTCGACGATCTGCGTGCCCAGCCTCATATTGCGGCTACGACCCGATGTCAGAAAGATCGATCTAACCGGCACCTGCGTCGTCAAATCGAGTGTGGGTGAGAATTTGTTCTGTCAGTCTTTGCATGCGTCATCTCCTGTCAGAAATATACGCAAGTTTCTGACACTTTTTGACCTTCGAGGTGCAGGGCCTGGGGCAGCCGACAACCGGCCCGCCTCTACCAACGCCTTGACTCTTTCAAGCAAAATATAGAACAAAAAGAGAACATGCGGACACATCCGCCCCTGGAGGTCAAGAATGAGCTTGGGACCGAAGGTCGCCCTGGAGTCATTACGTGCGCAGATCGCCCAGATCGAAGGCCGGGAAAGACGCGCAAGATCGGTTCTCCCGTTCGGGATCGCCGAGGTTGACTCGCGCCTTCCGGGCAACGGGCTCGCAGTCGGAGCCCTGCACGAGATTGCAGGCGGCGGCAACGGTGCCGTCGACGGTGCCGCTGCCGCGCTGTTCGCGGCGGGAATAACTGCCCGCACCAAGGGCAAGGTCCTTTGGTGCATCACCCGACCGGACCTCTTTGCCCCCGCACTCGCCCAGGCCGGTCTTGCCCCGGATCGCGTGATCTATGTCGAAGCCGGTGACGACAA
>CAZNMK010000145.1:0-7024 GCA_964574045.1 uncultured Roseovarius sp.
AAGCGATCATGATCGGAGCGAGGCCGAGCATGAGTGTCAGCATCATCTTGGCGAAGATGAGGACGATGCCAGTCATGAAGCCGAGCAGGCTCAACATGACAAGGCCTATTCCGCCAAGGATGGCGCCGGTCATCCAGTTCAGATTGTTGCCGATCGCGTTCAGGTATTGGCTGAACTCAGTGATCAGATCATCGAACTCTGCTGCGAAGTAGGTGGCCCCAGCCCCGCCACCGCCGACCGAGGAGATCAGGGCCCCGGCGATGTAGTCGAGCCCACCGATCACGGCATTGGCCACAGCGTTGAAGTTGGCCCAGTTGAAGGCAAAGAGCCCTATCAGCATCAGCTTTATCAGGTACCAGAAGAAGCTGGCCCCATCCATGCTTCGGAACTGGAAGGCCATGTTGATACAAACGCCGATCAGCGAAAGCGTGACCATCAGCAGGACGATCGTGCCGGTATTGCTCGCCACAGCCCCGAACTGGGACTCGGCGGCATCGGCAAGGAAGCCGTCGGCAGTTCCGACCATCCAGCTGACGATGCTCATTACCAGTTGCCTTGCGCTTCGCAGATATCCTGGACGTCGCGGGCGATCTGGTTCTGCTCGTTGCGAATGGCCAGCCGCGCTTGAGTATGCTCGGCCTGCGTGCTTGTTGCGAACCGTTCCTCGTACTCGGCGGAGGCTGCATCCCATGACGGGAAGCGGACATCACAGCCGCAATCGCCGGTTTCCTGGATCGCCTCCCATGACCGCAGCTCGTAGAGACGCATCAACGTCAGCGCCTTGTAGGCCTCACGCGGGTGGACCTCATCCATCCATGTTGGGCGCGCAGGCCGGTCGTTGCAGATCCGGTATTGCTGGGGCGCGATGGTCACGGTGAGATCGTTCGTGACCTGAGGCGAGGTCTGGGCCGCGAGCGGCGCGGCCAGCAGGGTGACAACTGCGGCGAGGATGGTATGGCGCATGGGGATTTCCTTTCGGTTCATTCGGCCGCGACCGTGGGGCGCTCGGCACCCCCGGCTGGACCCGTGTTCTGGTCTGGATGTCTCGCCTGCCCCGGCAGGAAGAACTCGGTGATGCCGCGGGCGCCGTCATGACGGCCGGCCTGAATGATCACGTCGATGGAGCCCTCGATGTAGTCCACCATATCGGCATAGGTCATCGGCACATCGGTCTTGAGCGCCGCGATGGCGAGGCGGCGGACAGCGAGTTGCGGGGTCTCGGCGTGCAAGGTGGTCAGCGAGCCGCCATGCCCGGTGTTGATCGCTTCGAGGAAAGTCATGGCCTCGCGGCCCCGGACCTCGCCCAGCACGATCCGGTCGGGCCGCATGCGCAGGGTCGAGGCCAGAAGCACATCGGCGCTGCGGGCCTCGGTATCCCGATCTGCAATCAGCGTCACGGCATTCGGCTGCTCGGGGCGCAGTTCCGCCGCCTCCTCGATGGTGATGATCCGCTCCTCGGGCACGATCAGCGAGAGGATTTTTCGCGCCGCGACCGTCTTGCCGGTCGAGGTGCCCCCCGAGACGATCATGTTGAGCTTGTTTTCGACACAGAAGCGCAGGGCGGCATCAATGTCGCCGGAGGCCACGACATCGCGCAGCGCAGCGTTTCGCTCAAAGCGCAGGCCCTCAAGGCTGCGTTCTTTGCCATAGAGGAAACCAAGCTTGATGGCTTCCAGCGGCAGGGAGGAAAAGAACCGCAGAGAGATGGAGAACCCACCCTCGACGGCGGGCGGCTGGATCACCTGCGCCCGGATCGGACGATCCCGATAGAGGATCGAGACCGAGACGATGGGCTTCTTGGTGCTGAGCGTCGTCGAGGCGGCCGAGGCGATCTGATTGCCGAGGTCCTTGATCTCGGTCTGGGTCAACGGCGTGCCGAGACCGCGCATGAAATGATCGCCCTGGAACTCGCCCCAGACCTGCCCATCGGGGTTGATGCAGATCTCGATCGTGTCGTCCCGTTGCACGGGCGCGCCGAGGCGATCCAGTGAGGCTTCGAGATAGCTCGCCGCCATGTCAGAAGATCTCCAGGTCGCGGTCGACCATGACCGTGATCCGCGTGCCCTGATCGACATGGATCACTGGCCGGATCGCCAGATAGTCCTGCATGACGCTTTGGGTGCTGTCGCGCAGGTCCGTGCCGACGTCGCTCGCGATGTCGGCCGCGGCCTCATCATCGATCTGTCCAGCGGCGGCTGCGGGCAAGGCCCCGATCAGCGAGATCAGCGCGGCCGAACCGAAGCGCTGCGCAAAGCGGGTGTCGACGAAGCCGGTGGTGCCGGTGCGGCCGAGCTCGTCGCCACCAAAGGCGCTGATCTCGACTGTCTGGTTGTCGGGCAGGATGATGCGATCCCAGGCCACCATGACTCGCGACTGCGCGAGCGCCACATCGGAGCGGTAACGCCCCACAAGACGCGCACCGCGAGGGATCAGGACGCGCATGCCGTCGAATGAATGAACGTCCTCGGAGACGATGGCGCGGATCGCGCCGGGCAGCGTGCTGTCCAGCGCCGTCTCGGTCACGGCCTGGATCATCGTGCCCTGCACGACGGTGTTGCCGGGGTTCACGATCACTTCCGCCCGCGTCACCGGAGCGGGCCTTGCGCCTGCCCGCACGAAGGCTTCGTCCTCATTCAGGCGCGCGGCCTCGAGGCTGTTCTCGCGGTCGGTCCCCGCCCCCATCCCGGAAAACGCGATCATGGGCGATGCGATGCGTTCGGCCCGGGCCTCCGCTTCAGCGATGCGGCGGCGCTCAAGTTCGGCGAGCCGCAAATCCTCCTCGTTCGGCCCGAGGTCCGTCGGCGCAGGCGGGGTCAGCCGGGCGACCTCGAGGTCCATGCGTAATTGGTCAAGCTCGCGGTCGCGTTCGGTCAGTTGCCGTTCGAGCGCGCGCTGCGCCTCAGTGGAGGCCTCCTGCAGCGCCGTGATCTGGGCCGTGAGATCGGCGATGGCCTGCTCCGCGCCGCTGTCAGACGCCTCGACGGGCCGCGCGCGCAGGTCTTCGAGTTCCGCCCGAAGCGTCGCGAGGCTTTCCATCAGCGCCAGTTCCGACGCAGAGGGACCGGTCTCGGCCGGTGGCGGCGGCGCAGGCTCGGCGATGGGCATGGGGGCCAGGTCGCCGAAGCCCGATCCAGCTGTCTGGAACTCTTCCGGGGCTGCGGTCGGCAGGGGTGCTTCCGGCGATGGCTGCAGGGCGGCCCAGGCCAGGCCGCCTGCGGCCACGATCCCGGCCACGCCGAGGATGGCGGCCAGCGGGGAAGGCCGCGCGGTGCCGCGCTTCTTGTCGCCTGTCGCTTCAAGAGCCGCGAGACGCGCGGCGAGGTCCTCGGTGTCCTGGCTCATGACGTGGGCCCACCCATATCCTGAACACAGACCTCGTCTTCCCCGAGGCGAAGCACCCATTGGCGGTTCACGCCCGAGACACGGATGACGCCGTCCTCGAGTGCCGTGCTGTTCACCGCCCGCTCGCCGCCATTGGCATAGCGGAAGATCGCCGGGACCGGCGCGTTCCGCGCGAAGCGGAAGTAAGTGAAGGTGCCATCATCCCAGATAGCCGTCGGTGTGAACTCCTCGCTTGCGCTGACGGCATAGTTGGCATTCGGCGCATCAGCCGCGACCGCGCGGGCTGGTTGAACGCGGCTTTCGGGATAGCGGAACTGCACGACGTAATGCGGGGTCTCGCGCGCCTCGACCACGTGGAAATAGTAGGAACGGCGGTTCGTGTAGACCGTGATGTTGGTGGCGACACCCGAGGCGGCTGGCTTGATCGCGAAGGCGCGTCCGCCCGGCACGCCGTCGAACTGGAAGCCCACCGTGTCGCCCGCGATGATCGAGCGGATGGTCTCGCCCTCACCGAACTCGACTGTGGTGACCCGGGTCAGGGTTGTGACAACGCGGTAGACCTGCCCCTCGGTCCAGGTCGCGATCCGGACGCGGTTGTCATGGGGGCCGGGGCGTGGCGTGGTTTCGGCGAGGGCTGCGGGCGCCATGAACGCCAGCGCGCTGGCGACCAGCAGAGCGTGAACGGATGTGAAAACTGGAACAGAGGTCATTCGGAACGGTCCGATCGGATGGCATATTGGGTGACAGTGAAGCCGAAAGGGTTTTGCCAGACATCGTCAATCGAGCGGGTCCTTTCGGGTTGGAATGCAAACATCAATGTTGCGGTGAATGACCCGTCCTGCGCCCCTTGCGGGCTGGTCAGGCGCTTTCTGAGACGCACCTGCGCGCGGTTCTCGCCGATCAGCGTGATCGAGGCGATCTCGACAGCCATCTCTGCGGCGGGACCGTAGCGAGACGGCGGATAGCTCTCCTGCCCCGAGGTCCACATGGTGCGCATGCTGGCCTCGGCCGCCCCGGTGGATTGCGCCAGCACGCGGCGCACGCGCAGATCGTTGTCGAGCTGGTTGTAGGCCTCGCGATCCAGGATGTAGCGGTAGATCTGCGCCTCGATGATGGCGGGCCGCTCGGCAAGCGAGACCGTTTCGACCGTGGCGTTCGGCAGAGCGAGACCGGTCGCGGGGTCATAGGGCACGACGACGGGCGGAGGCGTCTCGACCATCAGGGCGACAGCAGCGGCCGCAAGGCAGCCAAAAACGCCAAAGCCTGCCCCGCCAAGGCCGATCATCCGCCAGAGCTGCTCCCGGCGCAGTGCGCCGTGGATCAGTTCCTCCTCGACCAGTTCGCGCGCGCTCATGCCCGCCGTCATGTCGGGACCCTTGCTCATGGCCGCAGGCTCGGCAGAGTGAAGTCCATGTAGCGGCGCTCTTCGGCGATGGTGGCGGCATCGACCACCCCGGCCTTGCCGGCGCCGAGGGTCTGGATTGCCTCAAGCTCCCACATCCGCGTCATGGCGATGGCGAGTTCCGCCGTGACGCGGGTATTGTGATCCATCGACTCCTTGAGGTCCTCCATGTCGGGGATCATCGAGACGAGTTGTTCGACACGTTCGAGCGATTGCGCCGCCTCGGCGTGGCTGTTCTGGGCTGCGGCCGACATCACGGCGCCGGTCGTGGCGCGGGTCGCGACTCCTTCGGCGCCTGGATTGCCGCTGGTGGCGATCTCGCGCAGCGAGTCCTCGTCGAAGCCTGCACTCGCCAACGCCTGTTCCATCTGCGTACGCAAGGGCCCTGCGTTGGGGCCGATCAGGCTCGACCAATCCCCGGCTTGAATGCCCCTGATCAGGCCCGGGATGTCTTCAAAATTCGCCTGTAGGAGGTTGTCGAGATCGCCGCCCATGGCGAGACCGAGGATACTGCGCGGCCCGGTGAGCGAGGCATACATTTCGTTCAGCTGATCGAGCTGGCCTTGCAGCGTCTCCAGTTGTTCGAGCGCATTGTCCAGAAGATCGGTCTGGATCCCGAAATCCTGCAGCATCTGCTGAAGCTGGCGGATTTCCTGGGCGATGTTCTGGGTATCGACCGTGGGCACGCCCTGAGCGGTGACGGGCCCCGTGAGGGCGGTGGTCAGCGCGAGGGTCGCGGCGGTGGTGGTGAAGGAACGGTAAAAGCGCCGGATCATCGCAATGTCTCCTGGGTGAAATCCATGAACTGCCGCTCGGCCGCTTGCGCGGCTGCCATGGCGATTTGTTCATCGCTCAGCGGCTGAGTGTGGGCGGCCTTGATCCGGGTCCGGATCGCGACCAATCGGGCAAGCTCGGCACGCGCATAGGTGTTGAGCGCGATGGCCTCGTGCAGATCTTCGGTCTCGCCGATGCGGGTGATGATGTCTTGGACCCGCAGGGCCGCCGCGCGGACCGAGACTAGCGAATAATCGCCATAGACACCCGCCCCATGGGCCGAGAGGCTGAAGCTCGCGTTGGCGAGGAGCACAGGGTCGATGGTGCCAAGCGCATCGATCCCGCCGACGGCGGCGAGGTAGCTATTGTACTGCTGCGGGATGACAACGACGTAATGCTGGGTTTCCGCGAAGGGCGGCACGCCACCGTAGTTCTGCACATTGCCAGGGCCTGCGTTATAGGCCGCGAGCGCGTGGATGATGTTGCCATCGAACATGTTCAGCATCTGCGCGAGGTACCGCGCGCCGCCCGTGACCTGCAGCCAGGGATCGTCATAATAGGCCGGGTAGATCCCGAGATCGCCCGCCGTGCCGGGCATGATCTGGGTGAGCCCGAAGGCCCCCACGGGGGAGCGCGCGCCGATCTGGAACCGGCTTTCCTGCCAGATCAGCGCCTGAAGAAGGCAGCGCCACTGGACGAGCGACAGGCCAGCGCGGCTCACCCCGGGCAGGCTATGGGTGTGGCGCGCCGCACGGATGATCAACTCCTCGATCCCTTCCCGGGCATCGCCGAACATCCGGGCGGCGGCCGGGTTGTTGTCCTCCGGCGCATAGAGGCTGGCGGCCGCGCTTTCGACGTCACCGGCAGATCCTCGCACCGCCCCCTGCCCCGCCTCGAGCCCCGCAACGGTTCCCGCGACATCGCCGGAGCCGACGGACATGGCATCCATCAGCCCCTCTAGCGAGGCGAGTTGCTGGCGTTCGATCTCGGCCAGCTCCTCCTCGCGTGTCAGCCGGTCCTGCTGCAGCGCCAGGTCGCGATCGGTCTGCTCGAGGATTGCCTGCCGCTCTGCGAAAAGGCGTAGATCAAAAGTCGGCACGCCCTGGGCAACCGCTGGCCCCGCCGTGGGACCTGCCAGTGCAAAGCCGATCATCGAGAGAGGAAGCCAGGTCCGCATTTGCTCAGCCGCCCGCCCCCAAGAGGACGAAATCGCAAGCCGTGTCGCGGCGCGTGACGGCGGCCCCCATCGTCGAGATCGTGGTCGTGGCGGTTCCTGCCTGCGCAGGAGCCTCGCGAAAATTGAAGCAGTTGGCTTGCGGGGGGTTATGCTGCGTACAGGCTGTCAGGGTCAGGCCGAGCCCGAGCAGCACGACGCCGCGAATGATGGTACAGGTCATGTCACTCTCCAGAAATCAGGACGGTCGCGATAATCGGCGCCGACAAGCGCTTCGCCCTTCTCCATTCCGCCAAGGATGGTCACGAGCGGGCCGAGCGCGCTGAGATCGG
>CAZNMK010000146.1:0-7013 GCA_964574045.1 uncultured Roseovarius sp.
GTGCAGCCGCCGCCCGCCGGCGATCGGGTCGAGCCGCTTCATCAGGTAGGGGTCCTGGGTGGTGATGCCGGCGGGGTCCTGGCCCTCGTGCCAGTCGTCATAGGCGCCGGCGGTGGTGCCGAGTTTCTGGTATTCCTCTTCCAGCGCCGGGTCGTTGTCGCCCAGGGCCACCAGCGCGGCGGTGCCGATCGCCACCGCATCGGCGCCCATCGCCAGTGCCTTGGCCACGTCGGCCCCGGTGCGGATGCCGCCCGAGACGATCAGCTGCACCTTGCGGTGCATGCCCATGTCCTGCAGCGCCTGCACCGCCGGGCGGATGCAGGCCAGGGTCGGCTGGCCGATATGTTCGATGAACACCTCCTGGGTGGCGGCGGTGCCGCCCTGCATGCCGTCCAGCACCACCACGTCGGCGCCGGCCTTGACCGCCAGCGTCGTGTCGTAATAGGGCCGGGCGCCGCCGATCTTGACGTAGATCGGCTTTTCCCAGTCGGTGATCTCGCGGATTTCCAGGAGCTTGATTTCCAGATCGTCGGGGCCGGTCCAGTCGGGGTGGCGGCAGGCCGAGCGCTGGTCGATGCCCACCGGCAGGGTGCGCATCTCGGCGACGCGCTCGGTGATCTTCTGACCCAGCAGCATGCCGCCGCCGCCGGGCTTGGCGCCCTGGCCGACGACGATCTCGATCGCGTCGGCCCGGCGCAGGTCGTCGGGGTTCATGCCATAGCGCGAGGGCAGGACCTGGTAGACCAGCTTTTCGGAATGGCCGCGTTCCTCTTCGGTCATGCCGCCGTCGCCGGTGGTGGTCGAGGTGCCGGCCAGCGTGGCGCCGCGCCCCAGCGCCTCTTTCGCGTTGGCCGAAAGCGAGCCGAAGCTCATGCCGGCGATGGTGACGGGCGTCTTGATGGTGATGGGTTTCTTGGCAAAACGCGTGCCCAGAACCACGGTGGTGTCGCACTTCTCGCGGTAGCCCTCGAGCGGGTAGCGCGAGATCGAGGCACCGAGAAACAGCAGATCGTCGAAATGCGGCACCCGCCGCTTGGCGCCGCCGCCGCGGATGTCGTAGATGCCGGTGGCGGCTGCGCGCCGGATTTCCGAGTTGACGCTGTCGGTGAACGTCGCGGACTGGCGCGGCGCGGTGCGCGGGATGTTCTTGGTCGAGGGGGCGTCCTTCATCCGATGTCTCCTCAATACGCCGAGACGTTGTCGACGTGGAAATTGTAAAGCGTGCGGGCCGAGCCATAGCGCCGGAATTCCTCGGGCCTGGCGTCCGCTCCGGCGCGTTCGAGCAGGTCGCGCAGAATTTTGATATGCTCGGGGCGCATTTCCTTTTCGATGCAGTCGGCGCCCAGGCTCTTGACCTTGCCGCGCACGAAAAGCCGCGCCTCATAGAGCGAATCGCCCAGCGAATCGCCGGCATCGCCCAGCACCACCAGGTTGCCGGTCTGCGCCATGAAGGCCGACATGTGGCCGATATTGCCGTGCACGACGATGTCGATGCCCTTCATCGAGATGCCGCAGCGCGACGCTGCGTTGCCCTTGATCACCAGCAGGCCGCCGCGGCCGGTGGCGCCGGCGTACTGGCTGGCGTCGCCCTCGACGATGACGGTGCCCGACATCATGTTCTCGGCCACGCCGGGCCCGGCGGAGCCCTTGACGATGACGGTCGCCTGCTTGTTCATCCCGGCGCAGTAGTAGCCGGTCGAGCCGTTCACGACGACCTCGAGCGGGCCATCGAGGCCGACGGCGATGGCATGGCTGCCCCTGGGGTTGGCGATTTCCCACGCGGTCTGGTTGGTGTCGCCCTTCTGCGCGTGCAGCGTGGCGTTCAGATCGCGCAGGCCGCGCGCGGCCAGATCGAATGTCTGCATGTCAATGGTTCCAGAAATAGACGGTTGCGGGTTCGGGTTCCCAGACCCGGGCGGTGTCGATGCCGGGCAGGTTCACCAGCGCGCGGTATTCCGAGCCGAAGGCGACATACTGGTCGGTCTCGGCCATGACGGCGGGTTTGCAGGCGATCGGGTCGCGCACCACGCCGAAACCGTCCTTGGTGCCGACGACGAAGGTAAAGAACCCGTCGAGGTCGTTCAGGCTGGCCTCGAGCGCCTCGCCGAGGTTGCTGCCGTGCCGGAGCTTGTTGCTGAGATAGGCCGCCGCGACCTCGGTGTCGTTCTCGGTCTCGAAGGTCATGCCCTCGCGCGCCAGCTGGCGGCGCAGGCTGTTGTGGTTGGAAAGCGAGCCGTTATGCACCAGGCACTGGTCGGCGCCGGTGGAATAGGGGTGGGCGCCCAGGGTGGTGACGGCCGATTCCGTCGCCATCCGGGTGTGGCCGATGCCGTGGCTGCCGCTCATCCCCGAGAGATCGAACCGCGCCGCGACATCCTTGGGCAATCCGACTTCCTTGTAGATCTCGATCGCCTCGCCGGCGCTCATCACGCGGGTATCGGGCCTGAGCTCGGCCAGCCTGGCGCGGGCCTCGTCCATGCGCTCGGCCGGCAGGCTGAGCACGGCATGGGTGTCCTTGACCCGCATCCCGACATCGCAGCCCAGCGCCTGGCCGAGATCGGTGTCGAGACCGGCGAAGTCCTGCTCGGGGGCGGCGGACTGAATGGTGATCTTGCCGTGTCCGTCGTCGGCGCCGTAGATGGCGATGCCGGCGCTGTCGGGACCGCGGTCGGTCATGGTGATGAGCATGTCGGTCAGCATCTCGCCCAGCTTGGGCTCGAGCGACCGGTCTTTCAGGAAAAGCCCGACGATACCGCACATGGGTTTTCTACTCCGATCTTGATTGGTCGAGTCGGAAACTAGCACCGAACGGGGCCGTGTTCAACTAGTAAGAAACTTTTTTGACTTGAAAGAAAGAGCCGGATCGGGAATCCGGTCATCTCGATTGCGGGTAGGAAATGACCGAAAGATAGCGCGCCGGCAGTTTGTTCAGCTTTTCGGGTCCGTGCGGGGCATCGGCATCGAAAAACAGGCTATCGCCCGGCTGCATCAGGAACAGCCGGTCGCCGTGGCGGTATTCGACCTCGCCCTCGAGGAAATAGAGCAGTTCGATCCCGTCGTGCTGAAAGGTCGGGAAGGTGTCCGATTCCTCGGTCAGGACGATCAGATAGGGCTCGACCACCACGCCGCTCGCGTTCGATCCGATATGCCCGAGCAGGTGGTACTGGTGCCCGGCCCGCGTGCCCGAGCGTTCGACCTCGACCGCGCCGCCGGCCTTGATGTGCACCACGCCGCGGCTTTCCTCGAAACCGCGGAAAAAGGCCGTCAGCGGCACGCTCAACGCATGTGCGAGCGTCTGAAGCGTGGTCAGCGACGGCGAGGTGATGCCGTTCTCGATCTTGGACAGCATGCCGATGGAAAGCCCGGTGCGGTTGGCCAGTTCGGCGACGGTGCAGTTCTGCTGCTGCCGGTAGGCGCGCACCTCGCGCCCGAGAGCGATCTCCAGCACCTTCTCGCGCGTATCGCGGACCTTGTGGGGGTCCTGGGTCAGTTTCGGTTGGTTCGCGGACTCCATCGGCTTCACCCCTCGAGCGGCGTCATCCGCCCCGACCCGCGTCGCAGAGACCGGACGCTGGAGCCGCGGGCAATGGCGCCTTGTCTGCCTGATATATGGCTATCCGATGTTTCCTGCCAGTGTGCAAGCCGTCAACCGACATGAAATCGGCGCCGGCTTCCTGCCGGGTTTGGCGGAGCGGACATAGCAGAAGGCCGGCACCGGGAAATGCGCCGGCGCACAAGGCCCGGCACATGCCGGGGCGGGTGGCCGCATGTGCCCAAGGGGCGGTATCGCCCGCAAACCGATGACGGCTGTCATGCATTGGCCTGTTGCGGGATGCCAATGGCATAGCGCGCGCGGGGCACGCATCTTCGCGCGACGAAATGAAAAACAATCGAAAAATTAGCCGGTTACGCAAACACCCGGTCGCCGCTGGAAAATTGATGACAGGCAGAATCACAAAGAACTGGTTAAAATAGTTGATTTAGAGGAAAGACTCGCGCAAACTCGGCGAAATAAAATGTCCCGCTCGGTCGGGACTGACAAACAAAGTTGCCTGGCCGGTCCGCCGGCATTTCGGAGGGAGGAACAATGTCCGAAAGCATGAAAGCCAGAATCCAGAAGATGTATCTCGGAGACGCGACGTTCGCCTGCGGCTTCCTGATCGTGCTCTGGGCCGTCTATTTCTATGTCTACCTGCACATTCCCGACCCGATGCTGGAAAACGGCATCGCCCCGGTCCTGCTGATCGGCGGCGCGCTGGTGCTGGTGTTCAACACCGCCGCGATCGTGGCCATGATCGTGCAATACGCCCGCGAAAAGACCATCATCTACGGCCTGGACATCCGCCATCTCGACGAGATGCGGGCGGCCCGCAAGCGGCCCTGAGGGAGATCGTCATGAGCAAATACTACGAACCCCCGAAACAAGGCCGGATCGGCCAGCTTTTCGATTCCGCCTTTCTTCTCGTCCTCGTCTACGCCGCCCTCTTTACGCCGCTCGTCCTGGGGCTGACCGGCGCCGGCAGCACCAGCAACCCGCCGGAGACCATCACTTGGGAAACGCTGGGCCAGAACGAGACCATGCAGGCGCAGTGGGAAACGCTGGGCTACACGCCCGAAACCGCGGCGGAACTGATCACGACACGGTTCGACTATACCATCGACCCGCTGATGCTGATCGTCACCGCGGCGGTGATCCTGGGCTATTTCGTCTTTCTCGTGAAGGTATCCGACAAGGAATACAAGGACGTCATCAGGGAAAAATTCGACCTCTGAACGGGGCGACAGGGAGGAATGTGGACAGATGTGGATACTGCTTGAATATCTTGCGTGGGGCTGCTCGGCGATCCTGCTCTTGTGGATGCTGGCCGATGCCGCGCGCGTGAACCGCGAATTCGACGAGGACATACTGCTGTCCTCGAAAGAGGGCGTCGACGAACTGATCGAGCACGGCGACGTGCCCGAATTGCGGGAGGACTGAGCGATGGCCGATCAAACCGCAAACGGCATTCCGTCGTCGGAAACGGCCGCGGTGCCGGAACGCGTCGGACTGCTGCGCGTTCTTGGGCCGGTGCATGTCTGGGCGCACGGCGTCGGCATCGTGCTGGTGGGCGAATTCATGGGCTGGAATTTCTCGGTCGGCAAGGGCGGGGCCATGGGCGCCCTCATTGCCTGCTGGATCATCGGTCTGCTATACACCTGCGTCGCGATGATCGATTCCGAGGTCACTTCGACCGTCGCCGCCGCCGGCGGGCAGTACGCCCAGGCCAAGCACATCATGGGGCCGCTGATGGCCTTCAATGTCGGGCTCTACCTGGTCATGGCCTACACCATGCTCGAGGCCGCGGACGCGCTGGTCGTCGGCGACCTGCTGGCGATCCTCGCGGAACAGACCGGCTATGCCGCGCTCGATCCGAAACCGTTCGTGGTGCTGGTGATCGCGATCCTGGCCTTTCTGAACTATCGCGGCGTGTTCATGACGCTGACGCTGAACTTCGTGATCACCGCGGCGGCATTCGTCTCGATCCTGATCCTCTTTCTCGGGGTCAAGCCGTGGGAGCCGGGCGCGATGCTGCAGCACGAGGGACTGCTGACCGATCTGCCCTATGGCTGGATCGGCGTGATCGCGGCCTTCCAGTTCGGCATCTGGTACTATCTCGGGATCGAGGGCACCTGCCAGGCCGCCGAAGAGGTGCGTTCGCCCAGCCGCTCGCTGCCGCTGGGAACGATGACCGGCATCATGACGCTGCTGATCGCCGCGACCCTGACCTGGTATGTCTGTTCGGGACTGCTGCCGTGGGAGTACCTGGGCCAGGCCATCGTGCCGCTCTATGACGCGGCGCGGATGACAGGCAGCACGACCCTGCAGGTGTTCCTGTTCGTGGGCACGCTGTTCTCGGCCACCGCCTCGGCCAACGGGTGCATCAACGATGCCTCGCGGTCGTGGTTCTCGATGGGGCGCGACCGCTACATGCCGCAGTGGTTCGGCGCGGTGCATCCGCGCTATCGCACGCCCTACAGGTCGATCCTGTTCCTGATCCCGATCGCGGTCAGCTTCGCCTTTACCGGGCTTCTCGATCAGGTCATCACCTTCTCGATCCTGTCGGGGCTCTTGGGCTACACCTTCATGCCGATCAACATGATCATGTTCCGCCGCAAGTGGCCGCTGGGCACGATCCGGCGCGGTTACGTGCATCCGTTCCACCCGCTGCCGGCGCTGGTGCTGATGGTGCTGTGCATCACGACCTTCTTCGCCACCTATCTGGGCTTCGGCACGCAGCTGCTGGCGATGATGGTCTTCTACGTCGTCGTGTCGCTGTGGTTCTCGATGCACAGGTACAAGTATGTCCGCCGGGCCGACCAGTTCACGATGAACTGGCCCAAGCCGCGCGGCTATTGAACGGAGGGCATGAAGATGTTCGAGAAAATACTCTGTGCCATCGACGGCTCGAAAGCGGCCGTGCGCGCCATCGACTTCGCGGTGCAGCTGGCGGGCAAGTTCCAGGCCGAGCTGCGGTTCATCACCGTGTCGACGGTATCGCAAGGCAGCGCGGCGGAAAGCCCGTACTGGGATACGCGGCTGTTCGACGCGGGCGAGACGCTGATCGCGACCGAGCTTTCGCAGGCGATGAAGGCGGCCGGCGACGCGTCGGTCGAGGCCAGCTGCGCGACCGTCGCCGGGCGCGACATCGCCGCCGCGATCGTGGGCTATGCCACCAAGAACGGCTACGATCACATCGTGATGGGGTCGACCGGGCATTCGTCGTTCGGCCGGCTGCTGACCGGATCGGTGGTCGACGAGGTGCTCAACCGGGAACACCCGCCGGTCACGGTCGTATGACGGTGGAAATACTGGCCCTTGCCGCGGGCGGCATCGCCGGGCTGGGGTTCATGTTTGCACGGGACTTCCGGCGCGAGAAAACGCGCCGGAAGTCGGTTTTCGACAACTGCCGGGGGCTGCTGGAGCAGGCCGAACTGCGCCAGGACGGCGCCGATTTCCCGGTACTGCGCGGGTC
>CAZNMK010000147.1:0-7007 GCA_964574045.1 uncultured Roseovarius sp.
ACGCGCATGTGCAGGCGCCCACCGGCGGCTCGGTGGTGCTGGCGGCGATCCTGCTGAAGATGGGCGGCTACGGTTTCCTGCGCTTTTCGCTGCCGATGTTTCCGGTGGGGGCCGAGGTGCTGACGCCGCTCATCCTGTGGATGTCGGCGATCGCCATCGTCTATACCTCGCTCGTCGCGCTGGCGCAGGAGGACATGAAGAAGCTCATCGCCTATTCGTCGGTGGCGCATATGGGCTATGTGACGATGGGCATTTTCGCCGCCAACCGGCAGGGCATCGACGGGGCGATCTTTCAGATGATCAGCCACGGCTTCATCTCGGGCGCGCTCTTTCTCATCGTGGGCGTGATCTACGACCGCATGCACACGCGCGAGATCGACGCCTATGGCGGGCTCGTGAACCGGATGCCGGCCTATGCGCTGATCTTCATGCTGTTCACCATGGCCAATGTCGGGCTGCCCGGCACCAGCGGGTTCGTCGGCGAGTTCCTGACGCTGATGGGGATTTTCCAGGTCAACACCTGGGTCGCGGCGGTGGCCACCAGCGGCGTCATCCTCAGCGCGGCCTATGCGCTGTGGCTCTATCGCCGGGTGGTGTTCGGCGAGCTGATCAAGGAAAGCCTCAAGTCGATCACCGACATGAGCCGGCGCGAACGCGCGGTGTTCGCGCCGCTGGTGGCGATGACGCTGCTGCTGGGGGTCTATCCCAGCCTCGCGACCGACATGATCGGCCCCTCGGTCGAGGCGCTGATCGGCAACTACCAGACCGCCCTGACCGAGGCCGGCGTCAGCGCCGACCTCGCAGGGCTGTCGCATTGAGGAGGGCGCGCGATGCAGGCTGATCTGAACGTAATCCTGCCCGAGATCGTGATTTCGGTCTATGCCATGGCGGCACTGGTGCTGGCCGTCTATTCGGGCCGCGACAGGATGGCGGGCATGCTGACCTGGCTGACCGCCGCGCTGATGGCGCTGATGGCGCTGTGGATCGCCGCCAACGCCGACGGAACGCGCACGGCCTTTGGCGGGATGTTCGTCGATGACGGGTTCGCCCGCTTTGCCAAGGTCACGCTGCTGCTGGCGGCGGCGGCGGTGATGGTGATGGGGCAGGACTACATGTCGCGCCGCGGCATCCTGCGGTTCGAATATCCGCTGCTGATCGCGCTGGCGGCGGTGGGGATGATGATGATGGTCTCCGCCGGCGACCTGATGGCGCTCTACATGGGGCTCGAGTTGCAGTCGCTGGCGCTCTACGTGATTGCCGCGATGCGCCGCGAAAGCGTGAAATCGACCGAGGCGGGGCTCAAGTACTTCGTCCTCGGCGCGCTCAGTTCGGGGCTGCTGCTATATGGCGCGTCGCTGATCTACGGTTTTACCGGCACGACGCTCTTTTCCGGCATCCTCGCCGCGGCCGAGGGGCACGCGCCCGTGGGTCTGCTGATCGGGTTGGTGCTGGTGATCTCGGGCATGGCCTTCAAGGTCTCGGCGGTGCCCTTTCACATGTGGACCCCTGACGTCTATCAGGGCGCGCCGACGCCGATCACCGCGTTCTTCATCACCGCGCCCAAGATGGCCGGGCTGGGGCTCTTTGCCCGCGTCGTGCACGATGCGTTCGGCGGCGTGGTCGGCGACTGGAGCCAGGTCATCGCGGTGCTGTCGCTCTTGTCGATGTTCCTGGGCGCCGTGGCCGGGATCGGCCAGCGCGACATCAAGCGGCTGATGGCCTATTCCACCATCGCGCATATGGGTTACGCGCTGATGGGGCTCGCCGCCGGCACCGCCTTTGGCGTACAGGCGATGCTGATCTACGTCGCCATCTACATCACCATGAACGTGGGCTGCTTTGCCTTCATCCTGAGCATGGAGCGCGACGGCGAGCCGGTGACCGACCTGCGCAGCCTCAACCTCTATTCCCGGGCGCATCCGGGGCGCGCGATGGCGATGCTGATCCTGCTTTTCAGCCTAGCGGGGGTGCCGCCGCTACTGGGGTTCTTCGGCAAGCTCTACGTGCTGCGGGCGGCCTATGAGGGCGGTCTGGTCTGGCTCGCCGTGGCCGGGGTGATCGCCAGCGTGATCGGCGCCTTCTATTACCTGCGCATCGTCTACTACATGTATTTCGGCGAGGAAGGCGAGACATTGCAGGCCAACCGGTCGCCGGTGCAGTGGGCGTTCCTGATGGTCTCGGCGGCGGTCATGCTGCTGGGCATCGTCAACATGTTCGGCGTCGAGGGCATGGCGCAGGCGGCGGCCGCGGCCCTTGTCGACTGACGCACCGGACCGTGCCGGCGGGCCGCCTCCGGCGGGAGTATTTGGGGCAAGATGAAGCCGGGGGTCGCAGAGGCGTGGCCCGCGGGTTACGGGCGCAGGGTGCTGGCGGAGGTCGACAGCACCAACGCCGAAGCGCTGCGCCTGGGCGAGGGGCTGGCCGGCCCGGAATGGGTGCTCGCGCATCGCCAGACCGCCGGGCACGGCCGGCGCGGGCGGCCCTGGGCAAACCCCGAGGGCAATTTCGCCGCGACGCTGGTCCTGCCCGATCCGGGCCCGCCCGGGCAAGCGGCGCTGCGGTCCTTCGTCGCGGCGCTGGCGCTTTACGGCGCCCTTGTCGCCGCCATCGGCCGGGCGCGGGGCCTGGCGCTGAAATGGCCCAACGACGTGTTGCTGAACGGCGGCAAGGTGGCGGGCATATTGCTGGAAAGCGCGGGCCAGCCCGGCGGCGGCGCGCCGCTGGCCATCGGCTTTGGCGTCAACCTCGTCGCGGCGCCGGCGCCCGATGCGCTCGAGGCGGGCGCGCTGCGCCCGGTGTCGCTGCTGTCCGAGGCGGGCGTTTCGGTGACGCCAGAGGAATTCCTGGATCTCCTTGCCCCCGCCTTTGGCAGGTTCGAGGCGCAGTTCGTCACCCACGGCTTTGCCCCGATCCGCGCGGCCTGGCTGGCCCGCGCGGCGCGCCTGGGCGAACGGATAACGGCGCGCACCGGGCGGGAAGAACTCTCCGGCACCTTCGAGACGGTGGACGAGGCCGGCAATCTTGTTCTAAGGACCGCGCAGTCCCGGCGGGCCATTCCGGCCGCCGAGGTGTTTTTCTGACGAGGGGCGACGCCCATGCTTCTGGCCATAGACTGCGGCAACACCAACACCGTCTTTTCGATCTGGGACGGCGAGCGTTTCCTGTGCACGCTCAGGACGTCGACCCATCACGCCCGCACGGCGGACGCCTATTTCACCTGGTTCTCGACGCTGGTCAAACATTACGGCATCGAGACCGACATCACCGACGTGATCATCTCGTCGACGGTGCCGCGGGTGGTGTTCAACCTGCGCGTCTTCGCCGACCGCTTCTTCGGCTGCCGGCCGCTGGTGGTGGGCCGTCCCGACTGTGCCCTGCCGGTCGCGCCGCGCGTCGATGAGGGCACGCAGGTGGGCCCCGACCGGCTGGTCAATACCGCCGGCGCGCACGACCGGCACGGCGGCGACCTGATCGTGGTCGATTTCGGCACCGCCACCACCTTCGACGTGGTCGCCCATGACGGCGCCTATGTCGGCGGCGCCATCGCGCCGGGCGTCAACCTCAGCCTCGAGGCGCTGCACATGGCCGCCGCGGCGCTGCCCCATATCGACGTCACCAAGCCCGGCCATGCCATCGGCACCAACACCCTCGACTGCATGCAATCGGGCGTGTTCTGGGGCTATGTCGGGCTGGTGCAGGGCGTCTGCTCGCGTATCCGCGCGGAATACGGCCGGCCGATGCGGATCATCGGCACCGGCGGGCTGGCGCCGCTCTTTGCCCAGGGCGAAGAGCTGTTCGATCTCATCGAAGACGACCTGACCATGCACGGGCTGACGGTGATCCATGCCCACAACAAGAACAAGGGATGAGGGAATGAGCAAGAACCGGCTGATCTATCTGCCACTGGGCGGAGCGGGCGAAATCGGCATGAACGCCTATGTCTTCGGCTACGGCGCGCCGGGAAAGGAACGGCTGATCCTGGTCGATCTCGGCGTGACGTTTCCCGACATGGACGGCACGCCCGGCATCGACCTGATCTTTCCCGACATCGCCTGGCTGGCGGAACGCCGCGACCGGCTGGAGGCGATATTCATCACCCACGCGCATGAGGACCATGTCGGGGCGCTGGCGCATCTCTACGGCCGCCTCGGGCCGGTGCCGGTCCATGCGCGCCCCTTCACCGCCCATATCGCGCGCGCAAAGATGGCCGAGCAGGGCCAGCCGGAAAATGCCGTCCTGACCGCAGCCACCTGGCCCGAACGCATCGAGGCGGGTCCGTTCAGCGTGGGCTTCGTGCCGATCTCGCACTCGATCCCCGAAAGCGCGGGACTGGCGATCGACACGCCGGCGGGCCGGGTCGTGCATTCGGGCGATTTCAAGATGGATACCGGCCCGGTGGTGGGCGAGGCCTTCGACGAGGCGCTCTGGGCGTCGCTTTCCGAGCCCGGCGTGCTGGCGCTGACTTGCGATTCGACCAATGTCTTCAGCCCTCACGAGGGCCGCTCGGAGGCCGGCCTCGCCGCCCCGATCGAGGAACTGATCGCCGGGGCCAGGGGCATGTTCGTGGCCACCACCTTTGCCAGCAATGTGGCGCGGGTCAAGACGCTCGCCGAGGCGGCCGAACGCGCGGGCCGCTCGATCTGCCTGATGGGCCGCGCGATGCGGCGGATGATCGAGGCCGCGGTCGAAACCGGCGTTCTGACCGCCTTTCCGCGCACCGTCACCCCCGAGGAGGCGCGCGATCTGCCCCGCGAGAACGTGATGCTGATCGTCACCGGCAGCCAGGGCGAGCGCCGCGCCGCCAGCGCCCAGCTGGCCCAGGGAAAGTATAACGGCATCGAGCTGAAACCGGGCGACACGTTCCTGTTTTCGTCCAAGACCATCCCCGGCAACGAGCGCGGCGTCATCCGCATCATGAACCAGATGAGCGAGCAGGGCGTCGATGTGGTCGACGACGACGGCGGACGCTATCACGTCTCGGGCCACGCCAACCGGCCCGACCTGCAGCGGCTGCACCGGCTGGTCGCGCCGCGGATGGTGGTGCCGATGCACGGCGAACACCGCCACCTGCGCGAACATGTCAGGCTGGCGCGCGAGGGGGGCTACGATGGTGTGCTGGCACCCAACGGCACCATGGTGGCCCTGTCGGGGTCCGGCGCCGAAGTGGCCGATCGTGTCGAGACCGGGCGCGTCTATCTCGACGGACGGATGCAGATCGGCGCGCTCGACGGGGTGGTGCGCGACCGTATCCGCATGGCACTCAATGGGCATGTGCTGATCAACGTCATCCTCGACGAGGACGACGAGCCGCTGGGAGAGCCGTGGTGCGAGATCCACGGCCTCGCCGAAGAGGGCGTGAGCCGCGCGCCGCTGGTCGATGTGCTGGAAGAGGACCTGGGCCAGTTCATGGGCCGCGCCGGCGACAAGACGCTCAGCGATGACGACAAGCTCGAACAGGGGCTGCGCAAGACCGCCCGGCAGACGGCGCTGAGCGAAATCGGCAAGCGCCCCGAGGTGACGGTGATCGTCAGCCGCCTGACCGGCGGCTGAGGGAACGCGCTGCACGGGCGCCGGCCGGGTGTCGCGCCGGATCGGAATCGTTACCCGCCCCGGCCTCCGAGCCGGGGCCTTTGCCCGCGCCTGAGTGAGGCCCCGGGTCAAGCCCGGGGCGGGGTTCCAGATTGAGCGCGATGGGCTCAGCCCGCGCGGCGTTCGTCGAAACTGAGCGCGATGAACCGGGGCAGATGATCGCCCATGCCCACGACGCCCGATTTGTCGCCGGCTTTCCCGCGCCGGCCCGTGCCGCGCGACGGTTCGGGCGCCTTTTCGGGCGCGGTCGCGGTTTCGGCGGCCGGGCTTTCGGCATCCGCATCGGCGCTCGCGACGGGTTCCTCCACGGGCTCGGGCTTCTTGCGGCTCCGGGCGCGCGGCGAGCGCGGCTTTTCGCTCGGTTCGGGGGCATCCCCGGCGGCGGCCGCGGTCCCGGCAAGGGGGCTGTCGAGGCGCGGGATCGGCTTCTGGATCAGCGCCTCGACCGCATCGAGCGCCTTGTCGTCGCGGGTGCCGCAGATGGTGATCGCACGGCCCTCGCGGCCGGCGCGCCCGGTACGGCCGATGCGGTGGACATAGTCCTCGGCATGGCCCGGCACGTCGAAGTTGAAGATGTGGCTCACCGCCGGGATATCCAGCCCGCGCGCGGCCACATCCGAAGCAACCAGGAACCGCAGCGTGCCGGCACGGAACGCGTCCAGCGTGCGCGTGCGCTGGCTCTGGACCAGGTCGCCGTGAATGGCGGCGGCGTCAAGCCCGTGCTTCTTCAGCGATTTGGCGAGGATGTCGACATCGGATTTGCGGTTGCAGAAGATGATGGCGTTGCGGCACGCCTCGCCCTCGGCCTCGATCAGCGCCCGCAGGAGCGCGCGTTTCTCGCTGTCGGCGCGTTCGCGGCGCGACGGGAGGAACATCACCACCGACTGTTCGATGGTCTCGGACGCGGTCGCCTGGCGCGCCACCTCGATGCGTGCCGGCGCCTGCAGGAAGGTATTGGTGATGCGCTCGATCTCGGGCGCCATGGTGGCCGAGAAGAACAGCGTCTGCCGGGTAAAGGGGGTGAGGCCGAAGATGCGCTCGATATCGGGGATGAAACCCATGTCGAGCATGCGGTCGGCCTCGTCCACGACCATGATCTTGACGTCCGAAAGAATGAGCTTGCCGCGCTCGAAATGATCGAGCAGGCGCCCCGGCGTGGCGATCAGCACGTCTACGCCCTTGTCGATGATCGCCTCCTGCTCCTTGAAGCTGACGCCGCCGATCAAGAGCGCGCGGGTGAGCTTGAGATATTTGGAGTAGGTGTCGAAATTCTCGGCCACCTGGGCGGCCAGTTCGCGCGTGGGGCAGAGCACCAGAGAGCGCGGCATCCGCGCCCGCGCCCGGCCGCGCGCCAGCAGCGACAGCATCGGCAGGGTGAAACCGGCGGTCTTGCCGGTGCCGGTCTGGGCGATGCCGAG
>CAZNMK010000148.1:0-6986 GCA_964574045.1 uncultured Roseovarius sp.
CGGCGGTGCCGCCGGGCGGAACAGGGACAGGAGGTGATTCAGGTTTTCTGGCCGGCGATCTAGGCGGCTTCCGTCCCGCCGCCGGGGAACGCCGCCGGCCGCTCCGACGCCAGCCGGACGCGACCCGCGATCCGGTCCGCGATGAATGGCCGGCCGGACCTGACAAAGCAGGTCGCGTTCGATAGGAAACACCCGCGCCCCGGGCTCGACCCGGGGCCTCGTCCCACGAGTACAGAGGGCCCGGCCCGGGGGCCGGGGCGTGTACCGGAACCGATTTGCCGCGCCACGCCATGGCGGGCGGGCGCACCGGCGGCCATTGACCTTTGGCCTATGCGGCGACCGGCTTGTACGCCGCTGCCGCACCCTGCGCCTGTTTCATCGCCGCCTTTGCCTCGGCCGAGGTCAGAAGCCTGGTCGTCGCCCCGCCCGACATGGTGCCGGACGCCCCGACCGCCAGCGCGCAGGCGGCCATCGCCTGGTCGTCGGGCGCCTCGATGAGCGCGACGACATCGTCCTGGCCGAAACAGAAGAAGAGGTGGTGCAGCTTTCCCCCGACCGCCTCGACCACCGAGCGCGCGCCCGCCTCCCGGTCCTGCGGGGTTTCGACGAGAGCCTTCAGGGAAGCGGCCGTATAACGGCCCCGAAACAGATAGAACGGCATGATTTCCTCCCATGATTCATGGTTGAAGGCCGGGAATGCCGGCAAGGGCCGCGCCACGCGCTGGCAAGTCCCGCTTGCCCGGCGATATTACCACAAATCCTGACAGAAGTCCTCAGCCCTGCGGCAGCGCGCTCCGCCGGATCATCGTGCGCAGGGCAAAGCTCGACCGCATCGAACGGATGTTCGGGGTCCGCATCAGCCCCTCTTCCAGGAACCTGTCGAACCCGGCCAGATCGGCGGCGACGACGCGCAACAGCACGTCGCGGGTGCCGGTCATCAGGTAGCATTCCATCACCTCGTCGAAACGCCTGAGCGCGGTCTCGAACTCGGCCACCGCCTCGCCCGTCTGGCGTTCCAGCTCGACGAAGATGAAGATATTGAGTGGCAGGCCCAGCCGCTCCTGGTCGACGCGGGCGGAATAGCCGATGATGACGCCCTCGCGCTCCAGCCGGGCGATGCGGCGCGCCAGGGGCGTGGGCGACAGCCCCACCTCTTCGGACAAGAGCGCCAGTTTCTGGCGTCCGTCGCGTTGCAGGGCGGCAATGATCTGGCGGTCGATCCGGTCCATTTTTCCCCAAACTCTCCGCGATCCGTGGCGATTTCCTCCAACACTACCCATATATGCAGGGGAATTCGCCGGTTTTCTGCGCATGAGCCCCGATACTCTGCGCCAAGGAGGAGGAGGAGAACCGCCATGCTGACACGTCTGCCATCCGACACCCACGAGGAGGTCTGGCGCATCGAGGATGCCGCCAGCGGGTTGAGGGGCTTTATCGCGCTGCATTCGACCGTGCGCGGACCGGCCGCGGGCGGGCTCAGGATGCGTGTCTACGACAGCGACGACGACGCGCTCGCCGACGTGCTGAACCTCTCGCGCGGCATGAGCTACAAGAACGCCGCCGCCGATCTGCCGCTGGGCGGCGGCAAGGCGGTCGTCATTGGCGATCCCGCGCGCGACAAGTCGCCGGCGCTGTTGCGTGCGGTGGGCCGCGCGGTCGAGGCGCTGAAGGGCCGCTACTGGACCGCCGAGGACATGGGCATGACCCCCGCCGACATGGCCCTGATCGCCCGCGAAACCCGCTATGTCGCGGGCCGAAACGAAGGCGCGCATGCCAGCGGCGACCCCTCGCCGGTGACCGCGCGCGGCGTGCTGGGCGCGATCAAGACCGGGGCGGAGCGGGCCTTCGGCAGCGCCGATCTGAACGGGCGCACCGTCGCGGTGCAGGGGCTCGGCCATGTCGGCTGGCACCTGTGCCGGATGCTGCACGACGAGGGCGCCGCGCTGATCGTGGCCGACACGGACGCCGCCCGTGCCGACCTGACGGCGCGCGAATTCGGCGCCGAAATCGCGGCCCCCGAGACCGTGCACGCGGCGGCGGCCGACATCTTTGCCCCCTGCGCCGTCGGCGGCATCCTGAACGCGCGGACCGTCCCGCAGATCCGCGCGCGGATGGTGGCGGGCGCGGCCAACAACCAGCTTGCCACGCCCGAGGACGCCGACCGCCTGCACGTCCGCGGCATTCTCTACCTGCCCGACTACGTGGCCAATGGCGGCGGCATCGTCAACGCGGCGGCGGAAATCCTGCGCATCGCCGACCGCGACGCCTGGGTCGAGGAAAAGCTCGCCGCGCTGCAGGCGACGATGGCGCGCATCCTCGCCAGGGCCGAGGGCGAGGGGACCAGCCCCGCGCACCTGGCCGACCGCATCGTGGCCGAGCGGATGCTTGCGCGCGCCGGCTGACGCGGCTTGCCGCGAGCGCCCGGCCGGCCTAGGCTGGACACATCGACGATGGAGGCATCCATGAACAAGCTCACGCACCTGCCGGCAATCCTGGCGCTCGTTCTTTCCGGCCTCGCGGGCGCCGCCGCCGCGGGTGAAACCCCGTTCCGCCTGGGCTCCGATCCGGTGCTGGGCGGGGGCGAATATTCCACCGGCGGCGGCATCACCGTGGCGGTGGAACTGCGCGAGATGCAAGGGCACACCGGCCTGTGCGGCGCCTGGGCCCAGAGCGAACGGCTGACCGCCTATCTGCGCGGCGCCGCGCGCGAGGTGCTCGCCAAGGGGTCGATCGCGCTCGGCGGCGAGGTGCTGACCTACAATTTCAACTTCCTGCGCCAGATCGCCCCGCGCGACAGCTATGCCGGCGCGCCGGCGGGCTGCGTGCGGCTGGCGCGCGCCTGGCAGCCCGGCGACGCGGCCAAGACGCTGGACATCCGCATTCCCCGCCGGTCGCTGCGTTTCGGCAATCCCGGGCCGAAAAGCGGCGGCTTTCAGGTGACGTTCCGCGATACCGGTCGCGTCAACCCGGCGATGGATGCCGGCGGGCCGCTGCCCAAATCGTGGACCTCCATCCAGCTTGTTCCCACGGGGACGCAATAGCGCCGGCCCTGCCCGCGCCGCGCATCTGGCGGATTGATTCTCCGGCCCGGTTCGGCGATGATCGCGCAAAACGAGGCGCGCATGCGACCGGGCGGCAACGGGCAGGATACATGAAACGGGCGATCATTCTGGGCATCGCACTGGCCCTTGCGGGCTGCGGCGGCGGCGGGCCGCGCGAAACCGTGCGCGCGCCGGTCGCGCGCGCGGTGCCGCTCTCATCGGGTCCGATCAGCCGGGCGTGCATGGTATCGGGCCGCGAAGGCCGCTCGGCCCGGCTGTGCGGCTGCATCCAGGCGGCGGCCGATCTCAGCCTCACCCCGGCGCAGCAGCGCCGCGCGGTCGGCTTTTACGCCGACCCGCACCTGGCGCAGGAGGCGCGCCAGTCCGACCGGCCCGCCGACGAGCAGTTCTGGATCGCCTATGTCAACTACGGCAGGCGGGCCGAAGAGATGTGCGCATAGGACCAGGGTCCGGCGTCGCCTATGCCTTCAGCCGGTAGCCCCGCGCGAACATCGCCCAGGCCGCCGCCGACACCGCCAGGCAGGATACGACCGACACCGCGAGCCCCAGCCAGGGCGAGCTGTCGGAGACGCCGATGGCGCCGTATCGTGCCCCGTCGATCAGGTAGAAGACCGGGTTGAGATGGGTGATCTCGCGCAGCCCCGGCGGCAGCGCCTCCACCGAATAGAAGGTGCCCGACAGGAATGCGAGC
Source organism: uncultured Roseovarius sp. (assembly GCA_964574045.1). Taxonomy (GTDB): domain Bacteria; phylum Pseudomonadota; class Alphaproteobacteria; order Rhodobacterales; family Rhodobacteraceae; genus Roseovarius. Next base: position 3,754 of record CAZNMK010000148.1, read on the forward strand.
GGCGTGACGATGAAATTGGTGATCGCCGCCATCTGGTCGAACTTGTTGGCGAAAATTCCCGCCACCATGCCCAGCCCGCCCAGAAAGAGCGAGCCCAGCACCACGAAGAGAAACATCCAGAGCGCGTGCGCCGGCACCGTGCCGCGAAAGACGAAGAGCCCCAGCGCGATCGCGACCGCCACGATCAGCCCGCGCGCCACCGCGCCGGCCAGGTAGCCCACGACCAGTTCGGTCGGGCTGAGCGGCGGCATCAGCGTGTCGACGATGTTGCCCTGCACCTTGGCGATCACGATGGATGAAGAGGTATTGGCGAACGCGTTCTGGATCACGCTCATCATCAGGATGCCGGGGGCGATGAAGGCGGTGAATTCGCTTCCCATCACTTCGCCCCGGCGGGGGCCGATGGCGATCGAGAAGATCATCAGGAAGAGCCCCGCCGTGACCAGCGGCGCCAGCACGGTCTGGGTCCACACCGCCATGAACCGCTGGATTTCGCGGGCACAGAGCGTGTAGAGCCCCAGCCAGTTGACGCGCCCGAAGCGGCGCGTGCCCATGCCGGTGTCGATGATCATTCCGCCGCCCCCTTTGCCAGCCGAGATTCGACGCCTTGTAACTCACACCCCGATGGCTAGAATAGACCCTTCCGAAGAAACCGGACGGCCCGGAGGGGCGCGTCTCGCGATTAATGGGGTGGTTCATGTCCTGGAGCGACGAGCGCGTCGAGAAGCTGAAGAAAATGTGGGGCGAAGGCCAGTCCGCCAGCCAGATCGCCAAGGAACTGGGCGGCGTCACCCGCAATGCGGTCATCGGCAAGGTGCACCGGCTGGGGCTGTCGAACCGCAGCGGTTCGGGCGGCGGCGCGGCCGCGAGCGAGAGCACGGACAGCGCGAAACCCGCCGCAAAGACACGCGGCAAAGCCAAACCGGCCGCGAAAGCCGCGTCCGGGGCCGCCGCCGGCACAGCAAGAGCCGCGGACGCGGCCGATAGCGCGGCGAAACCCGCCCCCGCCCCGGCGGGGCGCGGGCGGACGATCGTGCCCGCCGGCCAGCCGCTGCCGCCGCAGCCCTCGGCCAACGAGATCGACCCCGAGGCGCTGGCCAAGGTCAGCGCGATCGAGAAGAAGGCCAAGAAGCTGACGCTGATGGAACTGACCGAACGCACCTGCAAATGGCCCGTGGGCGACCCCGCGACCGAGGATTTCTGGTTCTGTGGCCTGCCGGTCCAGTCCGGCAAGCCCTATTGCGAGGCTCATGTCGGCGTGGCCTTCCAGCCGATGAGCTCGCGCCGGGACCGCAGGCGCTGACCCCTCGCAAAGCTGTTTGCAAGGCGCGGGCAATCGCCTAGGCTCCGGGGGAACATTTCCAGCCCCCGGGGTTCCCATGATCAGATCCTTTCTCGTTGCCGCCTTTATCCTCGCCACCGCCGCGGGTGCCGCCACGGCCCAGCAATGCGGCGGACCGTTCGCCGGCTTCGTCGACGCGATGAAACGCGAGGCCGTCTCTCGCGGGCACGCGCCGGCCACGGTCGAGCGGTTCTTCGCCTCGGCCCGCCATGACCCGGCCGTGATCCGGGCCGACCGGGCGCAGGGCTTTTTTCAGAAACCCTTTACCGACTTCGCGCGCCAGCTGATCAGCCAGAACCGGCTGAACGCCGGACGCGCCAAGGCGCAGCAATACGCCGCCGTCTTCGACCGGATCGAGCGGCAGTTCGGCGTCAGCCGCGGCGTGTTGCTGGCGTTCTGGGCGTTCGAGACCGATTTCGGCGGTTTCCAGGGCGATTTCAACACGCTGAACGCGCTGGTCACGCTCAGCCACGACTGCCGGCGGCCGCACCTCTTCCGCCCGCAGGTCTATGCCGCGCTGGAGCTTTTCGAGCACGGCGATTTCGACCCCGCCACCACCACCGGCGCCTGGGCGGGCGAGATCGGCATGGTGCAGATGCTGCCGCGCGACATCATCGAGAACGGCGTCGACGGCGACGGCGACGGGCATGTGCGGCTCAAGACCTCGGCGCCCGATGCGCTGATGTCGGGGGCTAAGATGCTGCAATCGCTGGGCTGGCGCGCGGGCGAGCCGTGGCTGCAGGAGGTAAGCGTGCCGGAGGGGCTCGACTGGTCGCAGACCGGGCTGCGCACGCAAAAGCGGGCCGGGGACTGGGCGCGGATGGGGGTGCGGCCGCGGCACGGGCAGATCGCGGGCAACCTGCCGGCGAGCCTGATGCTGCCCGAGGGGCGCAAGGGGCCGGCCTTTCTGGCCTATCCCAATTTCCGCGTCTATTTCGAATGGAACCAGTCCTTTACCTATGTGCTGACCGCGGCCTATTTCGCCAACCGTCTCGAAGGCGGGCCGGTCTTTGACGCCGGTAATCCCGAGCCGGGGCTGTCGGGCCCGCAGATGAAGCTCCTGCAGCAGAAACTCGCCGCGCGCGGCTACGACGTAGGCCAGATCGACGGCATTCTCGGCGCCGGCACGCGGACGGCGGTGCAGGACGTCCAGCAGAAGCTGGGGATGCCGGCGGATGCCTGGCCCACGGCGGCGCTTTTGAACCGGCTGTGATGATGGGGGCGCTGCCCCCGTCCCGGGCGTTGCCCGGGACTCCCCCGGGGTATTTCGGACCAAGAAGAAGCACCGGATCGGGCGCATGACCGGCGACGGGAGCCTCGAGATGTTTCTTGCGGCGGCGCCGGGGCTCGAGGCGGCGCTCGCCTGCGAGGCACGCGAGGCCGGATTTTCCGGGGTCGCGCGGACGGTCGGCGGGGTCACGGCGCGCGGCGGCTGGCCCGAGGTGTGGCGCGCCAATCTCTGCCTGCGCGGCGCGGCGCGGGTGCTCGTGCGGGTGGGGGCGTTCCGGGCGCTGCATCTCGCGCAGCTCGACAGGCGGGCGTGCAAGGTGGACTGGGGTGCGGTGTTGCGCGCGGACGTGCCGGTGCGGGTCGAGGCGGCCTGCCGGGGCTCGCGCATCTACCACCAGAAGGCCGCGGCCGAGCGGGTGGCGCGGGCGATTTCCGAAACGCTGGGCGCGCCGGTCGCGGACGAGGCCGCGCTGCGGGTGATGGTGCGCATCGAGGACGATCTCTGCACGCTTTCCCTCGACACCTCGGGCGCGCCGCTCCACCGGCGCGGCCACAAACCGGCGGTGGGCAAGGCGCCGCTGCGCGAGACGCTGGCGGCGCTCTTTCTGCGGCAATGCGGCTTTCGCGGCGGCGAGACGGTGCTCGACCCGATGTGCGGCTC
>CAZNMK010000149.1:0-6981 GCA_964574045.1 uncultured Roseovarius sp.
GCCGTCCCGGTGCCGATCCCCTCGATCACCGAGGGGAAATAGCCGCCGGCAAGCGACCACACGATCAGGATCGCGAGTATGAACCAGGTCAGATCGAGGCTGACGCGGAAACCGAGGATCGTGAACAGGTCGATCTTGTTGGTGAACATGGTCTCGCCTCATCGGGTTGCTGTGGGCCGGACGGCATGGCGCCATCATGCACGGGGCATATCGGTGTTGCCTTGATGCGGGTCAATGGCCGGATGTCAGGATGTCAGCCGGCCCCACAGGTCGTATTCCGATGCCTCGTCGACGGTGACCGCGACGATGTCGCCGGGGCTGAGGCCGCTGGTATCCCCGTCGATGAACAGGCAGCCGTCGATCTCGGGCGCGTCGGCGCGGGTGCGGCAGGTGGCAATGCCGCCTTCGTCGATGTCATCGACGATCGCCTCTTGCCGGGTTCCGACCTTGGCGGCCAGTTTATCCCCGGAAATGGCCTGCGCCCTTTCCATGAAGCGCCGCCAGCGCTCTTCCTTCACAGGCTCGGGCACATGGCCGGGCAGGGCGTTCGAGCGCGCGCCGGCCACGTCCTCGTATTTGAAGCACCCGACCCGGTCGAGCCGCGCCTCGTCGAGCCAGTCCAGCAGGGTTTGGAACTCGGCCTCGGTCTCGCCCGGGAAACCGACGATGAAGGTCGAGCGGATCGCGATCTCGGGGCAAATCGCCCGCCAGGCCCTTATTTCGTCAAGGGTTTTCGCCGCTGCAGCGGGCCGCGCCATGCGCCTCAGCGTGTCCGGGTGGGCGTGCTGGAAGGGGATGTCGAGATAGGGCAGGACCAGCCCCTCGGCCATCAGCGGCACCAGCTCGCGCACATGCGGATAGGGATAGACGTAATGCAGCCGCACCCAGGCGCCAAGGCGCCCGAGATCGCGCGCCAGATCGGCGATGTGGGCGCGGTGGCCGCCCCTCGTTTCGTGTTTCAGATCGACGCCGTAGGCCGATGTGTCCTGGCTGATGACCAGCAGTTCGCGCACCCCGCTCTCGACCAGCCTTTCGGCCTCGCGCAATACCGCGTGGGCGGGGCGCGAGGCCAGCCGCCCGCGCATGTCGGGGATGATGCAGAACCTGCACTTGTGATTGCAGCCCTCTGAAATCTTGAGGTAACTGTAATGCCTCGGCGTCAGCTTGACGCCCGCGGCCGGCAGCAGGTCGACAAACGGGTCGGGGTCGGGCGGCACCGCTTCATGCACCGCGTCGAGCACCTGTTCGTACTGCTGCGGACCCGTGACCGCCAGCACGCGCGGATGGGCGCCGGTGATGAACTCGGGCTCGGCGCCCAGACACCCGGTCACGATCACGCGGCCGTTTTCCCTGAGCGCCTCGCCGATGGCCTCGAGGCTCTCGGCCTTGGCGCTGTCGAGAAAGCCGCAGGTGTTCACGATCACCGCATCGGCGCCGTCGTAGTCGGGCGAGATGCCGTAGCCCTCGGCGCGCAGGCGGGTCAGGATGCGTTCGCTGTCCACCAGCGCCTTGGGGCAGCCGAGCGAGACCATGCCGATCACCGGCTGGCCGGGGCGGCGGGTCTCGCTCAGGCGGCTGCGCGCCAGATCGGGGCGCAGGTCGGGGGGATTGGCGCTCATGGCGTGCGATATAGACCTTTGCCGGGTTGGCGGCAAAGCGAAAAGGCGGTTGTTGCGGCACGCCGGCGCGCCTAGACTCGGCGCAAAAGGGAGGCGGGCGGCGATGCGCTGGATCATACGGTTCCTGGTCGTCGTCGCGGCGGTGGCGGTGGGATCGCTGCTGATGCTGCCGGGCGAGCGCATCGCCAAGGTCGCGGCGCAACAGATTTCCCGGCTGACCGGGCGCGAGGTGACGATGCAGGGCGACACCCGCGTCAGTTTCTGGCCGGTGCTGGGCGTGGCGACCGGGCCGGTCAGGGTGGCCAATGCCGAATGGGGGCAGGGCGGACCGATGTTCGCCGCCGAGAGCCTGAAGATCGGGGTCGAGCCGCAGGCGCTGTGGGGCGGCGATATCCGCATCACCGGGCTGGAGGCGACCGACCCGGTCATCAACCTCGAACGCGCCGCCGACGGGCGGGTGAACTGGGAGTTGGGGGTCGAGGGCGTGGCGCCATCGGGCCAGGCGGCGCCGGGCGGGGTGCCGGCGCGGTCCTCGACGCTGGCGCTGACGCTCGACCGGGCGCTGATCGCCAATGCCAGCTTTCGCTACACCGATCACGCGACCGGCAGGCGGACCGAGCTGACGGGCATGGATTTCGACCTGCGCTGGCCCGAATACCGCGGCCGCGCCAGTTTCGACATCACCTTGCGGCCGGCCGGGGCGCCGGTGCGCGTCGCCGGCCATCTCGACCGGCTCGACGCTTTCATCGACGGCGCCGTGAGCGATATCGAGGTCAACCTCAGCGTCAAGGGGGGCGAGGCGCATTTCGCCGGGCGGGCAAGCGCCGCGGCGCGGGCCGAGGGGCAGCTGAGGGCCGAGCTGGGCGATACGGCGGCGTTCCTGGCCGGGCTGGGCCTGCCTGCCCCCGACATTCCCCTCGGCCTGGGCCGCAGCCTTGCCGCTGAGGCTCGCCTGACCCTGACCGAGGGGACGCAGCTGGCGCTGCGCGACATGGTGCTGGCGCTCGACCGGGGCAACCGCGTCGCCGGGGCGGCGGACGTCGCGCTGGGCGGCGCCCGACCGCGGGTGAACGCGCGGCTCGATGCCGGGGCGCTCGACCTGTCGGGCCTGGGCGGCGGCGATGACGGCGTGTCCGGGCAGGGCGGCGGCGGCGGCGGCGGTGCCGTGCAGGGCGGCTGGTCGCAGGCCCCCATCGACGCCGGTGCCCTGGCGCTGGCCGACGGGCAGGTGGCGTTCTCGGCCGACAGCATCGACCTGGGCGATCTGAAGATCGGCAGGATCCGCAGCCTGGCCACGCTCGACCGCTCGCGGCTGGTGTTCGACCTGCGCGAGGTGCGCGCCTACGAGGCGCTGATCACCGGCAATTTCGTGATCAACAACCGCTCCGGCCTGTCGGTGGGGGGCGATCTGACCGCCGCCGGGCTCGATGTCGAAAGCTTCCTGACCGACGCGGCGGAGGTGACCCGCCTGACCGGCACCGCCGCGGGGCGGGTCAGCTTTCTGGGCGTCGGCCAGACCCAGCAGGCGATCATGTCGAGCCTGAGCGGCGAGGGCGCAGTCCGGGCCGCGGACGGGGTGATCAAGGGGTTCGACCTCGACAAGCTGATGCGCCGCGGCAAGATGACCGGCGGCGCCACCATTTTCGACGAGATGAGCGCGACCTTCGCGATCAAGGGCGGCGTGCTGGCCAACAACGACCTGCTGCTGAAGCTGCCGCTGGCGCGCGCCGAGGGCACGGGAACCGTCGATCTGGGCGGGCGCAGCATCGACTATCTGTTCACCCCGGTCCTGCTGGAAGGCGAGGACCGCGACGGGCTGGCCATTCCGGTGCGTATCCGCGGGCCCTGGGCCGACCCCGCCATCGTGCCCGACCTGGAACGGGCCATCGACCTGAACCTGGCCGAGGAAAAGGAAGAGCTGAAGGACCGCGCCGAAGAGGAGGTGCGCCGCGCCATAAGTGACGAGCTGGGGGTGGAGGTCGAAGAGGGCCAGTCGCTGGAGGACGCGCTCGAGGAAAAACTGAAGGACGAGGTCGAGCGCGGGCTCAAGAGGCTTTTTCGCTGACGCCCCGAGGCTGCAAGAGGACCAAACCAGATGACGCTATGCCCCGCCGACGAGGGATTTGCCGCCCGCCTGCGCGATCTCTTGCCGCCCTCCGCCCTGCGCGAGGTCGCGTCGGCCTATCTGCAAGAGCCGCGCGGACGCTGGGCGGGCCGGGCGGGGGTGCTGGTGGCGCCGGGCAGCACCGAAGAGGTCGCCGCCGCCATCCGCGAGGCCGCCGCGGCGCGGGTGCCGGTGGTGCCCTATGGCGGCGGCACCGGCCTGGTGGGCGGGCAGGTCATGCCCGACGGGCCGGCGCCGATGGTCCTGAGCCTCGAGCGGATGCGCCGGGTGCGCGGCATCTGGCCCGAGGAACACGCGATCGAGGTCGAGGCCGGCGCGATCCTGTCGGATGTGCACGATGCTGCGGCGGGCTGTGCCCGGCTTTTCCCGCTGTCGATCGCCGCCAAGGGCAGCGCCCGCATCGGCGGGCTGCTGGCGACCAATGCCGGCGGCGTCAACGTGCTGCGCTACGGCAATGCGCGCGATCTCTGCCTCGGGATCGAGGCGGTGCTGCCCGACGGGCAGGTATTCCACGGCCTGAGGCGGCTGAGAAAGGACAACACCGGCTACGATCTGCGCAACCTGCTGATCGGGTCCGAGGGCACGCTCGTGGTCATCACCGCCGCGACGCTCAAGCTTTACCCGCGGCCCGCGGGCGAGGGCACGGCCCTGATGGCGGTGGCGGGGCCGGCGTCGGCGCTGAGCCTGCTGGCGCTGGCGCGCGAGCACATGGGCGAGGGGGTCTCGGCCTTCGAGCTGATGCACCACACGGGCTTCGATTTCCTGGCCGAGACCATGCCCGGCACCCGCCTGCCCTTTGCCGAGGCGCCGGAATGGACGGTGCTGATCGACATCGGGCTGGCGCGCGGGCTGGACCCGGCCGAGGCGCTGGAGGCGCTTTTCGCCGAGGCCCACGAGGCCGGGCTGGTGCAGGACGGGCTCATCGCGCAGTCGCAGGCGCAGCGCCACGAGTTCTGGGAGGTGCGCGAGCGCATCCCCGAGGCCAACCGCCACGTCGGCGCGATCGGCTCGCACGATATTTCGCTGCCGCTCGGGGAGGTTGCCGGATTCATCGAACGCGGCAATGAAGCCATCGCCGCGCTGGGCCCGTTCCGCGTCAACTGTTTCGGGCATCTGGGCGACGGCAACCTGCACTACAACGTGTTCCCGCCCCGGGGGCAGGCGCGCGACGGCTTTGCCGGGCAGCGCGACGCCATCGGGCGCGCGGTCCACGACCTGGTGCACGCTATGGGCGGCTCGGTCAGCGCCGAACACGGTATCGGGCGGCTCAAGGTCGGCGATCTGGAACGCTACGGCGATCCCGCCAAGCTGTGGGCGATGCGGGCCATAAAGGCCGCGCTCGATCCCGTGGGCATCATGAACCCCGGCGCGGTGTTGCGATCTTTGCCCTAGAAAGCGCGCGTTCCATCCCCTAACTTGAGCCTGTCAAGCGGGTGGCGAGGGGTGGCATGTCGGAAACCGGGCTTCAGAAACTGGCCTTTGTCCTGCTCGTCATCCTTATCCTTTACGTGTCTATCGCGGGGGGGCTCTAGGTGGCGCGGCGCTACGGCGGCAAGTTCAGCCCCGACAGGCAGGACGGGGCGGACGGCCCGGCCGCGCCCGGGCCCGGCGCCTATCGCGGGGCCGTCCGCACCCGCGCGGGCGGGCGCGTGAATCTGCTCTTTCTGGCGCCGCTGCCGCTGATCTGGGCCGCGTTCACGTCCGGCCCGACCGGGCTGGTACTGAACCTCGCGGCGCTGGGCCTGCTGCTGCTTGCGGCCTGGCTGACGCGCGAGGGCCTGCGCGCGCAGGAGGCATACGAGGCGCGAAAGGTCGCCCGCCGCCCCGCCTTTCCGCGCAAGATCGCCGGCAGCCTGATCACCGGCGCGGGGCTGGGGCTGGCGGGTTTCGCCGCCGGCGGCGGCCTGCTGGAGCCGGCGATCTATGCGGCGGTGGGCGCGGCGCTGCATGCGCTGGCGTTCGGGCTCGACCCGCTCGGCGACAAGGGGATGGAGGGCATCGACACCTTTCAGACCGACCGTGTGGCCCGCGCCGTCGACAAGGCCGAAAGCTATCTCAAGGCAATGGCCGACGCGGTCCGCCGCGCCGGCGACCGGCAGGCCGAGGGCCGGGTCGAGCGGTTTCAGGCCAGCGTGCGCGAGATGCTGCGCACGGTCGAGAACGACCCCCGCGACCTGACCGCGGCGCGCCGGTACCTGACCGTCTATCTGATGGGCGCGCGCGACGCGACGGCCAAGTTCGCGGACATCTACGCCCATTCGCGCGATGCCGCGGCGCGCGATAGCTATTTCGCCCTGCTGAGCGACCTGGAAGGAAACTTTGCCGCCAAGACGCGCGCCCTGCTCGACGACGACACTTCGGACCTGGAGGTCGAGATCGAGGTTCTGCGCGACCGTCTGAAACGCGAGGGCATTCGCCCCGCCACCCCCAAGGAATAAGGATCGAAAGCCATGTCGGAAAACACTCGTCAGAAAGCCCAGGCCGCACTGGCCGAGGTAGAGGAGGTCAGCCGCGCGATCCTGCCCGAACCGGCCGCGGCCAACGCCGTGGTGCCGCTGGAGGCCGCCGACGAGGCGCAGTCGCGCGAGATCGCCGCGCGGATGCAGGAAATCGACATGGGCGACACCAATTCGATCGTCGCCTTCGGCTCGGGCGCGCAGACGGGATTGCAGGAAATCTCGCAATCCATGCTGGCCGGGGTCCGCAACAAGGATGTCGGCCCCGCCGGCGACAGCCTGCGCGGCATCGTCACCACCATCCGCGGCTTTTCGGTTTCCGAACTCGATGTGCGGCGCAAGCGCAGCTGGTGGGAACGGCTGTTGGGCCGGGCCGCGCCCTTTGCCCAGTTCACCGCCCGGTTCGAGACCGTGCAGGCCCAGATCGACAAGATCACCGACGATCTGCTGGGCCACGAACACGCGCTGCTGAAGGACATCAAGTCGCTCGACAAGCTTTATGAAAAGACGCTCGATTTCTACGACGAACTGGCGCTCTACATCGCCGCCGGCGAGGCCAAGCTCAAGGCGCTCGACGAGACCGACATCCCCGCCAAGGAAGCCGAGGTCGAGGCGGCGGCCGAACAGGACCAGGTGATGAAGGCGCAGGAACTGCGCGACCTGCGCGCCGCGCGCGACGATCTGGAACGCCGCGTTCACGACCTGAAACTGACAAGGCAGGTGACGATGCAGTCGCTGCCCTCGATCCGGCTGGTGCAGGAGAACGACAAGAGCCTGGTGA
>CAZNMK010000150.1:0-6905 GCA_964574045.1 uncultured Roseovarius sp.
TGAGGGCGATCTTGGGTCTGGCCATGGGAACAGTCTCCGCTGGTTGGATTTGCGCCTTGGCCTAGTCGCAAAGGCGCCCGCGCGCAAGGGTGCTGCGATGCGGCAAATGTACAGAACCGTCTTGCCCCCCGATGCGGCAAGCGGATAGTGCCGCGGGAACAGTCGGTTTTCGGAGACCGCGGCGATGGCTGCATTCGGGTGGGAGGTCTATGCGCTGGGCGCCGGCGCGGCGCTGTTCGCCGGCGTGTCGAAAGGCGGCTTCGGCTCGGGCGCGGCATTCGCGGGCGTGGCGATTCTGGCGCTGGCGGTGCCGCCGGGCGCGGCGTTGGGGATCATGCTGCCGCTGCTGATGACGATCGACGCGGTCACGCTGCGGCCCTACTGGCGCCAGTGGCTGTGGCCCGAGGCGCGGGTGCTGCTGCTCGGCGCGCTGCCGGGTACGGCGCTGGGTGCGGCGCTCTACAGCGTCGCGCCGGCCGACCTGCTGCGGCTGCTGATCGGCGCGATCGCGATCCTGTTCGTCGCCTGGCGGGTGGCCGGCGGGCTGGGGCTGGCGCGGGCGCGAGCCAGACCGCTGCCGGCCTGGGGCGGGGCGCTGGCGGGGCTGGTCGCGGGCTTCACCAGCTTCGTCAGCCATGCCGGCGGGCCGCCGGTGGCGGTGTGGCTTTTGTCGCGGCGGCCGGGCAAGACCGCCTACCAGGCGACCACGGTGCTGGTCTTCGCGCTGATCAATTTCGCCAAGCTCGGCCCCTATGCGGCGCTGGGGATGATCGCGCGCGACAGCCTCGTCGCGGCGGCGTGGCTCGTGCCCTTCGCGGTGCTGGGTGCGTGGCTCGGGGTCAAGGCGCACCGGCGGATGCCGGAACGCGCGTTTTTTGCCCTGACCTATGTGCTGCTGACGGTGACGGGGACCAAGCTGATCCTCGATGCGCTCGGCTGACGGGTGCGCGGCTGCGCGCTCAGGCGTCGTCGCCCGGCGCGGGCGGTGCGTCGGCCGCCGCCTCGAACGCGTGGCCGCTGGCGACGAGGCAGGTAATGCCCTGCGGGTTGGTCGCGGTGATCGTCCAGGTGCCGGTCTCGGGCGAGGCGAACACCTCGACCACCGTGCCCTGCGCGGCCAGCCCGATCGACTGGCGCGATTCGCCAAAGCCGGCGGCCAGCTGTTCGATCACCATGTCGCGCGGCGCGCAGTTGCCGGCCAGCGCCGGAGCGGCCAGACAGGCGGCGGCGACCGCCAGTATCGTTCCCGGTCTCATCATCGTTTCATCCCCTTTCCAGGTCCGGCCCTGCCGGAGCGATGCGAAAAAGGCTGCGGCCAGGGTGCCAAAAGAAGGTTAACGACGCGACCGCGCAGGGGCGCAGCGCTTGCGCGCGGCGGGGCGGGCGGCACATGAAAGGCGCGCTTTTCTGCGCTGCGGCGGAAAAGAGCTTGAACAAATCGGGCGAAAAATGGCAGGACTGCGCAAGAATATTTCCGCGACCCGTTGCGAGGACCCGCCGATGGAGACGACGACGCAACCTTTCCGCTCTGTCCTGTATATCCCCGGATCGAAGGAACGGGCGCTGGAAAAGGCGCGCGGGCTGCCGGCGGACGCCATCATCTTCGACCTCGAGGATGCCGTGGCGCCCGAGGCCAAGGCCGAGGCCCGCCGGACGCTGGCGCGCGCGCTGGGCGAGGATGGCTACGGCAAGCGCACCAGGATCGTACGGATCAACGCGCTGACCTCGGAATGGGGCAACGAGGATGTGCGGGTGCTGCGCGATGCCGGCGCCGACATCTTTCTGCTGCCCAAGGTCAACAACCCTTCGGACGTCGATGCGCTGGCCGACATGCTGCCGCCCGCGATGCCCGTCTGGGTGATGATGGAAACGGCCGCCAGCGTGTTCGAGGCGCGCGCCATCGCGGCGCATGGGCGGGTGACGGGGCTGGTGGCCGGCACCAACGACCTGGCCAAGGATCTGGGCTGCCGCGTGCGTGCCGACAGGCTGCCGCTGATGCATGCGCTGCAGACCGTGGTGATGGCCGCGCGCGCGTCGCGCGGGGTGGTGGCGATCGACGGTGTCTACAACCGCTTTCGCGACGAAGAGGGGCTCAGGGCCGAATGCGAACAGGGCTGCGATCTGGGTTTCGACGGCAAGACGCTGATCCATCCGGCGCAGATCGAGGTGACGAACCGCGCCTTTACCCCGGCGGAGGACGAGGTCGAGATGGCCCGCCGCCGGATCGCGGCGCACGAGCAGAGCCAGGCCGCCGGGCAGGGCGTGGCCGTGGTCGACGGGCAGATCGTCGAGAACCTGCATGTGATGGCGGCCAAGCGCCTGTTGGCGCGTGTCCGCGCCATCGCCGAGATGGAAAGGGAGTAGCGGCAATGACCTGGCTGATCCTTGGTTTGCTTGTGTGGGCCGGCGCGCATCTGTTCAAACGTCTGGCCCCGGGGCCGCGCGCGGCGATGGGCGACGCGGGAAAGGGCGCGGTCGCGCTGGCGCTGCTTGTCGGCGTCGTGCTGATGGTCATCGGCTATCGCCAGGCCGACGGCGCGGTCTACTGGGGCCGCAGCCCGGCGATGGCGGGGATCAACAACCTCCTGATGCTGCTGTCGGTCTACATGTTCGCCGCCGCCGGCATGAAAACGGGGATGGCGCGGCGGATGCGGCACCCGATGCTGGTGGCGGTCATGCTGTGGGCCGCGTCGCATCTGCTGGTCAATGGCGATGTTCCCTCGCTGGTGCTCTTCGGCGGGCTGCTGGCATGGGCCGTGGCCGAGGTGGTCGCGATCAACCGTGCCGAGCCGGGCTGGACCCCGCCGCCGCCCGTGCCGGCGCGGCGCGAGGTCATGGCGCTGGCCGGCGCGCTGGCGGTCTATGCCGCCATCGCGGGCGTGCATTACTGGCTGGGCTATCCGGTGTTCGGGTGAGCGCGATGCGGCTCTACCGTTTCCTCACCGGCGATGACAGCTCGGCCTTTTGCCACAAGGTCAGCGAGGCGCTGAACCGGGGGTGGGAGCTGCATGGCCCGCCGGTCTATGCCTTCGACGGCGCCAACGGCGTGATGCGCTGCGGCCAGGCGGTGGTGAAGGAGGCGGAGGGCACCTATTCGCCCGATCTCAAGCTGGGAGAAGAGTGAGCATGGCCAAGACCGATCCGGGCCGTTTCTTCGAGGATTACCGGCTGGGCGAAACCATCGTCCACGCGGTGCCGCGCACCGTGTCGGGGGGCGAAAGGGCGCTCTATCACGCGCTCTACCCGGCGCGGCATGCGCTCCATTCGTCGGACGAGTTCGCCCGCGCCTGCGGGCTGCCGGCGGCGCCCATCGACGACTGGGCGGCGTTTCACCTGGTCTTCGGCAAGACGGTTCCCGACATCTCGCTCAACGCGCTGGCCAACCTCGGTTATGCCGAGGGGCGCTGGCTGCGCCCGGTCTGGCCGGGCGACACGCTCAGCGCGGTGTCCGAGGTGATCGGGCTCAAGCAGAACTCGAACGGCAAGTCCGGGGTGGTCTGGGTGCGCACCGGCGGGCTGAACCAGCGGGGCGAGACGGTGCTGGAATATGTCCGCTGGGCGATGGTGCGCAAGCGTGACGCGGCGGCGCCCGCGCCCGAGACCGCGATTCCCGACCTCAAACCGGCGCTGGCGGCCACTGATCTAGCGCTGCCCGAGGGGCTCGACTTCACCGGCTACGATTTCGCGCTCGCGGGCGAGCCGCACCGCTGGGGCGACTACGAGGTGGGCGAGCGCATCGACCATGTCGACGGCGTCACCGTCGAGGAGGCCGAGCACATGATGGCCACGCGGCTGTGGCAGAACACCGCCAAGGTGCATTTCGACGCCAGCCTGCGCGAGGACGGGCGTCGGCTGATCTATGGCGGGCATGTGATCTCGCTGGCGCGCGCGCTCAGCTTCAACGGGCTGGCCAACGCCCAGATGGTGGCGGGGCTGAACGGCGGCGCGCACGCCAACCCCTGTTTCGCGGGCGACACGGTGCGGGCCTGGTCGGAGGTGCTGGACAAGGCCGGGACCGCGGCGCCGGGCGTCGGCGCGCTGCGGCTGCGGCTGGTGGCGACCAAGGGCGGGGCGCCCTTCGCGCTGAAGGGCGAGGATGGCAAGTACCTGCCCGAGGTTCTGCTCGATCTCGATTACTGGGCGCTGGTGCCGGTGTAGGCGGGCTCCGGATTCGGCGCTGGGCAGGCGGTGCGGGGTGGGGCAGAATGCGCCCATGTGGCGCGCGCTTGCGATCGGTTGTCTGAGCATCCTCGCCGCCCCGGCGGCGGGATGCGGCATCGCGCTGGTGCTGGCGGTCGACGTGTCGGGGTCGGTCGACGACCGGGAATACCGCATCCAGATGCAGGGGCTGGCCGTCACGGTGTTGCACTGGACCGGTGCCGGCCGGCAGGAAACGGTGGTGCCGTGGACGCGCATCGCCGGTTTCGGCGTGCTGGAAGCGGTCGCCGCGCAAACCGCGGCGGCGCCGCGGCGGTGGCGCAACTATTCGACCGCCATAGGCGAGGCGCTGCTCGTATCGGCGGCGCGGCTGGCCGAGCAGCCCGGCTGCGCGCGGCGGGTGATCGACATTTCCGGCGATGGCACCTCGAACGAGGGGATCGCGCCGCGGCAGGTGCGCGAGCGGTTGCGGGATGCGGGCATCGTCGTCAACGCGCTGGTGATCGAGGGGGCCGAACCGCGGCTGACCGAGTATTTCCACGAGAACGTGATCGCCGGCCCAGGGTCGTTTGTGATCACAGCGAACGGGTACAAGGACTATCCCGCCCGCATGCGCCTGAAGCTGCGCCGCGAGGTGGTCAGGCAGCTTTCGGCGGCAGGTAGGACGATAGGACGTCCGCCCATGTGATCACATAAAATGCAGCGTGATCACATACTGCCGAAATGCGACGATATGCCTGTTCGATCGCGGATTTCGGGCTTTGCACCCGTGACATGCCGGATAAAACGTATCACAAAGGGTGCGCGCGGCCGGCCGCCATTCGACCGACCGGGCGGCCCGCCCGCCGCACGCATGGCGCAGCAACGAAGGGAATCGATTTCATGGCAGACGTGAACAGGGGCGATCGCCCGCTTTCCCCCCACCTCACAATCTATCGCCCCCAGATCGTTTCGATAAGCTCCATCCTGACCCGGATCACCGGCAATGCCCTGATCGTGGCCGCCGTGCTGATCGTGTGGTGGCTTCTGGCCGCCTCGGTGGGGCCGGAGTATTTCGCCACCGCCGACGCGGTGCTGACTTCATGGTTCGGCGACCTGGTGCTGACGCTGTCGCTCTGGGCGATCTGGTATCACTACCTGGCGGGGCTGCGGCACCTGCTGTTCGACGCCGGCAGGGGGTTGGAGTTGCCCACCGCCGAACGGCTCGGCTGGGCGTGCGTCATCGGCTCGGTCGTGCTGACCGTCATCACCGTCGTCATCGTCTGAAAGGGGAGGGGAACATGCGTTACCTGACCGCCCGCAAGCGCGCCGAGGGCAAGGGCGCCGCCCATTCGGGGCCCGAGCATCACTGGCACATGATCGTCAGCGCCGCCGGGCTGGCGCTGATCGTTCCGACCTTTCTCTATGTCTTCGGCCGTACGCTGGGCGGCAGCTACGACGAGGTGATCGCGCGGCTGTCGCATCCGGGCATCGCGGTGCTGACCGGGCTGGTGCTGTTCGTCGGCATGATCCATTTCCGAAACGGCGCCACCGTGATGATCGAGGACTATTCGCGCGGCACCGCGCGCAAGCTGCTGCTCGTCGCCCTGGCCTGCCTGACCTACGGCACGATCGCCACCGGGCTTTTCGCCCTGGGCCGGATCGCATTCTGACGACGACTGACGCGGAGATTTTCACCGATGGCTGCTTACGAATACGAAACGCACGATTACGATGTCGTCGTGGTCGGGGCCGGCGGCGCCGGCCTCAGGGCGACGCTGGGCATGGCCGAACAGGGGCTGCGCACCGCCTGCGTGACCAAGGTCTTTCCGACCCGCAGCCACACCGTGGCCGCGCAGGGCGGCATCGCCGCGTCCCTGGGCAACATGGGGCCCGACAACTGGCAGTGGCACATGTACGACACCGTCAAGGGCAGCGACTGGCTGGGCGACACCGACGCGATGGAGTACCTCGCCCGCGAGGCGCCCAAGGCGGTCTACGAGCTTGAACATTACGGGGTGCCGTTCTCGCGCACCGAAGAGGGCAAGATCTACCAGCGCCCCTTCGGCGGGCACACCACCGAGTTCGGCGAGGGACCGCCGGTCCAGCGCACCTGCGCCGCCGCCGACCGCACCGGGCACGCCATCCTGCACACGCTCTACGGCCAGAGCGTCAAGAGACAGGCCGAGTTCTACATCGAGTATTTCGCCATCGACCTGATGATGAGCGAGGACGGCGCCTGTACCGGCGTGGTGTGCTGGAAGCTCGACGACGGCACCATCCACGTCTTCAACGCCAAGATGACGGTGCTGGCCACCGGCGGCTATGGCCGGGCCTATTTCAGCGCCACCTCGGCGCATACCTGCACCGGCGACGGCGGCGGCATGGTGGCGCGCGCCGGGCTGCCGCTTCAGGACATGGAGTTCGTGCAGTTCCACCCCACCGGCATCTACGGCGCCGGGTGTCTCATCACCGAGGGCGCGCGCGGCGAGGGCGGCTATCTCACCAACTCCGAGGGCGAGCGCTTCATGGAGCGTTACGCGCCCACCTACAAGGATCTGGCGCCGCGCGACTATGTCAGCCGCTCGATGACGATGGAAATCCGCGAGGGCCGCGGCGTCGGCCCCAAGGGCGACCATATCCACCTGAACCTGTCGCACCTGCCGGCCGAGGCGCTGCAGTTGCGCCTGCCCGGCATCTCGGAAAGCGCGCGCATCTTCGCCGGCGTCGACGTCACCAAGGAGCCCATCCCGGTCATCCCCACCGTC
>CAZNMK010000151.1:0-6889 GCA_964574045.1 uncultured Roseovarius sp.
AATCTAAACCAACAGCTAACCCGTAAGTGGTGTTGCCATCTGTTGCACTTAATGGGCGATGATCACGTTTCCCAGTCCGAGATTGAGACCGATCGACGAAAAGAGCACCAGCACCGCCACGGCGGTGACGATCTCGGGCACCATCAGCGGCAGCGTGATGAGGCCCAGCGTTGCCGCCTGTCCCCGGAACGCGCCGCCGCGTGCCAGCGCCAGCGCCGCCAGCGTGGCGCAGGCGGTGGCAATGGCGGTGGCGACGACCGCAACGATCAGCGAATTCGCCGCCGCCTGACGGATGTCGGCATTGGTAAGGGCCGCCGCGTACCAGTCGGTGCTGAAGCCGGTCCACACCATCGCGATACTGCCCGCGTTGAAGGAATAGGCGACCAGAACCGCGATCGGCAGGTAGAGAAAGACGAGAAAGGCCGCGGCCAGCGCGGCGAGGCCCGGCACCTCGCCGACACCGCGGCGCCGGCGCCGGGGGGCCGGGGCGGCGGCGATCCGTTCGCCCATGGCCATCAGCCGACCTCCATCGCCCGGGCGTCGCGCGCGGCGCGCGCGTAGAGCATGAGAAAGATCATCACAGCAACCAGCAGGATCATCGCGATGGCCGAACCGAAGGGCCAGTTGCGCGCCGTCGTGAACTGGAACTGCACCAGCGTGCCCAGCATCAGGTTCTTGCCGCCGCCCAGCAGGTCGGGCTGGATGAAGGCGCCGAGGCTGGGAATGAAGACCAGCAGACAGCCGGCGATTATGCCCGGTTTCGACAGCGGTACGATCACCCGCGCGAATATCTCGCGCCGCGAGGAATAGAGGTCGGCCGCCGCCTCGACGAGGCTGAAGTCGAGCTTTTCCAGGCTGGCGTAGATCGGCAGCACCATCAGCGGGATAAAGGTATAGGTCAGCCCCACCGCGATGGCGAAATTGGAATACATCAGTCCCAGCGTCTCGTCCTCGGCCAGGAGTCCGGCCCAGCGGAACGGGGTCTCGACCACGCCGTTGCGCCCCAGAACGATGATCCAGGCAAAGGTGCGCACCAGCTGGTTCGTCCAGAACGGGATGGTGATCAGCAGCACCCAGAGATTGCGCTGGCGCAGGGGGCGCCGGGCGATGAACCAGGCGACCGGAAAGCCCACGATCAGACAGCAGACCATCGCCACGCCGGCCAGCAGGAACGAGCGGGCGATGATCAGCAGATAGCCGGGGTCGAAACGCAGGCTGTCATCCAGCATCCGCTCGAACAGGATCTGCACATAGGCGTCGCCCGAGAGTTTCCACACCACCCCGCCGAAGGACTTGGCCTCGAGAACCGAGAACACCGCCATGATCGCAACCGGCACCAGCATGAAGACCGTGACGACCGCCACCGCCGGGCCGAGCGCCAGGGTGCGGCGCAAGAGCGGGCTTTGCGGCAGGTTGGCGCTCATTTCCCGAGCACCTTCAGCGCGTGCGGCGCCAGCACCACCCCCACCCTGTCGCCGGCCCGGCGCGCGACCTGGCGCTCTTCGCCCAGGCGTTCCGAGACGCTGAGCGGCGCCGCCTCGCCGATGTCGACCTCCATCAGGCGCGAATCGCCCAGATACTGTATGTCGCGCAGCGTGCCGTCGACGTCTCCCCCGCCCGGGGCGCTCAGCCGCACCTTTTCGGGCCGGGTGAAAAGCACCACGGATCGCTGGCCCTCGCCCGTCTGCCCGGCCTCGGCGGTCAGTGTCAGCCCGCCGGCGGTGCGGCAGGCGACGGTGGCGCCGACCGGCCCGGCGATCTCGGCCGCGATGAAATTGGCGTCGCCGACGAAGCCGGCGACAAAGCGGTTGGCGGGCTGTTCGTAGATCTCGGCCGGCGTGCCGATCTGCTGGACCTCGCCGTCGTTCATCACCGCGATGCGGTCGGACATCGACAGCGCCTCGTCCTGGTCGTGGGTGACGAAGATGAAGGTGATGCCGGTGCGCGCCTGGATCTGCTTGAGCTCCTGGCGCATCGCCTGCCTGAGCTTGAGATCGAGCGCCGAGAGCGGCTCGTCGAGCAACAGCACCTTGGGATGCGGCGCCAGCGCCCGGGCCAGCGCCACGCGCTGCTGCTGACCGCCCGAAAGCTGCCCCGGAAGCCGGTCGGCGAAGCTCTCCATCTTCACCAGCGTCAGCATCTCGTCCACGCCCGCGCGGATCTCGCGGGCGGGTCTTCTCTGGCGCCGCAAGCCGTAGGCCACGTTCTCGGCCACGCTCATGTGCGGAAACAGCGAATAATGCTGGAAGACCGTGTTCACGGGGCGGCGAAAGGCGGGCACGTCGACGATGTCCTCGCCGAAGAGGCGGATCACCCCGCCGGAGATGTCCTGGAACCCTGCCAGCGTGCGCAAGAGCGTCGTCTTGCCGCAGCCCGAGGGCCCCAGAAGCGTGAAGAACTCGTTGTCGCGAATCTCGAAGCTCACACCGCGCAGCGCCTGAACGGCAGAGGCCCCGCGGCCATAGGTCTTGACAACGCCATCGAGCTGCACCGCCGGAACGGTCTGCCGTTCCGAGTCCGGCGCCGCATCCGTCTGTGCCGTGCCGCTCGGGCCGCGAGGCGGAACCGACGCGGCGTCCGCCTGCCCCGTCATGGCGATCCCTCCCCGGCTGACATCTCGTGACTGCCGCGGCGGCACGGTTGCGCGCCGGTTCGGCGTGACGCCGTATCCGCAAGCGGTATCGGCCGGCGGCGGGAATAGACGCGCCGGACGCCCTGCCGCGACACGGGTATGAAATCCCTCGCGCCAATCACTGTTCTGGCCCTCCCCGAACGGCTTTCCCTTCAGGACACTGGATGCTCTTCGATATCCTCCGCATGCAGTCTGCCGCGCGGTCCGGTGCGGAACGATACCCCTAATGGGTTATCCCCTTGCGCCCATGCAAATCCCGTCCCGGCAAGGGGCCGAAACGGGATCATCCGGCGGTGCCGTGGATCGCAAGGGCGAACAGCTGCGCCTGCGATGCGACGTTGAGCTTGCGGTAGAGATTGCGCCGGTGGACCCGCACCGTTTCGACGCTGATGCCGAGAAGCAGGGAAATCGAGAGCGACGAATGCCCCTTGAGGATGAGTTCCCCGATGGTGCTTTCGCGCGGCGTCAGATCGCTTTCGGGCAACAGCATCGGCTGCGGGGCGGTCTCGGGCTCGGCCCGATCGCTCGGGGCGCGGGTTTCGTCGCAGGCACCGTCCTGCAGCCTGATCATCGCGGCGATGATCGGCAGGTAGCCAGACATCTTTCTGACCTCCGCCCTGGTGAACACGGGTTCGTCGATGCGGCGCATCAGGGACACGATGATCAGCCGCTCGTCGCCAATCCGGCAGAAAATCCCCATCTCGTCGCAAAGCCCGGTCTTGCGGAAATACTGGCGAAAATAGACGCTGCGGAAAAACCGGTCCGCCGAGACGTCGCGCAGGCGATGCACCGCGTCGGCCGGGCCGGCACGGAAACGGCCGTAGAAGGGATCGAGCAGATAGGCGCGTTCGCGGTATTCGTGAAAGCGTCCGCGCGAGACCTCGCTGTCGAAGCCGCCAAAGACGAACACCGGCGGATCCGAGCCCGAATAGCTGAACACCACGCTGGAATGGTGGCGCACGAGCCGCCCGAGGAGCGCGGTCAGACGCGGCCAGAATCGATTGCCGCCGATCCCGGCCATTGCATCGGCGCAGCCGTGGACGAAGTTGGCAAGATCGCGATTGGACATGCGGATACCTGTGCCAGGATACGCGTGATGGCGCCGCCGCCATGATTTCATCTATAGCAACGTGCGCGGCACCCGTCACACCGAAAACCCGGTATCCGTAAAGGCGCACGCGGCCGGCACCGCCGGCGCCGGAGGGGCACCTAGTCCAGCCGGTGACCCTCGGCGACGAGGCCATCCGCGACCTCCGCAATGCTCTCTCGGAGCGTCTCGACCAGGGTGTCGATCTCGCCGGTGCCAAGCGTCAGCGGCGGCGAGAGCACGTTGAGATGCGCGATCGGGCGCACGAGAACGCCGCGCGACTGGCAGGCGTCGGCGATGCGTTTGCCGACGCCGACCTCGGGCGGCAGCAGTTCCTTTGTCCGCCGGTCGGCGACGTTCTCGACGCAGAGCATGAAATGGCTGCCGCGCACGTCGCCCACCAGCGGCATGTCCCTGAGTGTCGCCAGCTTCTTCTCGAAATAGGGGCCGACCTCGCGGACGTGGCCGCAGATGTCCTCGCGCTCCATGATCTCGATGTTCTTCAACCCGGCCGCGCAGCATACCGGATGGCCGGAATAGGTGTAGCCGTGGGTGAACATCGCGCCCTCGGCCTGCGGCACGCTGATCACCTCGTAGATGTCGTCCGACAGGATCGTCGCCCCAAGCGGTGCGTAGGCCGAGGTCAGGCCCTTGGCGGTACTGATGATATCGGGCTGCATGCCAAAGACGCTTTCGGAGGCGAAGAAGTGCCCGAGCCGGCCGAAGGCCGTCACCACCTCGTCGGCGACATAGAGGATCTCGTTGTCGCGGCAGATCTCGGCAAAGCGCCGGTGATAGCCCTCCGGCGGCACGATGACACCGCCCGCGCCCATGATCGGCTCGGCAAAGAAGGCGGCGACGTTCTCGGCCCCGAGTTCCTCGATCTTGGCGGTGAATTCGTCGGCCAGGAAATCCAGGAACTGCGCATCCGGCATGTTCTCGGGCTTGCGGTAACGGTTGGGGGCGGAGACCCGATGGATGAGATCGCCCGTCACCAGGTCGAACCCGATGTGATCGTAGGCGATGCCGGTCATCGACATCGTCAGGTAGCTGCTGCCGTGGTACGAATCGTGGCGGGTGACGATCTTCTTCTTCGACGTCTTGCCGAGCCGGTTGAAGTAGAAATGGATCATCCTGACCGCGGTATCGTTGGCTTCCGATCCGCCCAGCCCGTAGAAGACCTTGTTGAGGTTGCCGGGCGCGAGTTCGGCGATCTTGGCGGCCAGTTGCGCCGCCGGCACGGACGTATGGTGCCCGAACGAGGAATAATACGCCATCTGGCGCGCCTGCTGCGCCATTGCCTGCGCCATCTCGTCGCGGCCATAGCCGATATTGACGCACCACAACCCGCCGATGCCGTCGAGATACCTGCGGCCGGCGCTGTCGGAAAGATAGGCGCCCTCGGCCTCGGCCAGGATCATGGATCCGGTTTCCTTGAAGGTCGAGAAATCGGTGAACGGGTGGAAATGATGATCGATATCCTGCTGATGCACCTCTTCCGGGTCGAATTGAGCGTTCCTCAGCATTTCTACCTCGCGCGTTTCCTGAACCGTGATATCGAGCCGGTATTGCCGGCATGCCCATAGTCCGGCGTGGAGCCGAGCAATCCTATACCCCTACCGGGTTATCCCGTTCGGCACCCGCGGCGCGGTTTCGCGCGGTGCGGCATTCGGGCACGCGATTGCGACGGCGTCGCCCCGCCCTGCCCGGACAAGCAGGCCCGGTCCGTTTCGCCGGGCATGTCGCGTTCGACCGGAAACACCCGCGCCAGGCTCGTCCCGGGGCCTCGTCCATCCGCCAAGAGCTGCCGGGTCATGCCCGGGGCGGGTAGCGGAACCGATTTGCCGCGACACGCTATTGGGCCGGGCAGGTTCCGTCTGAATCGACGACTGCCCCAATCTCCTCCGGGGCGGCGGCCCCCGCCCGGGGGCCGGGACGGGGATGAAACCGGTCCGGTGCGATGCGCAGCAGGCCGCTCAGCGGTTGGCACCCACCCCCAGCAGGTCGCGCAGGATACGCTCGACGGCGTTGCCGCGCGGCCGGCGCTCTCCTCCGGTGCCGTCCAGGTCGGTGGGCTGCTGACGTTCCGCCGGGCGCAGCATCGGCAGGGGGCGCGGCGAAAGCCCCTCGTAGACGCGCGTCATGGTCTCGCGCCAGATTTCGGCCGGCAGCCCGCCGCCGGTGACGCCGCTCAGCGGCGAGTTGTCGTCGTATCCCATCCAGACCCCGGCCACGTAATCGGCGGTAAAGCCAAGAAACCAGGCATCGCGCGCGGCCTGGGTGGTGCCGGTCTTTCCCGCCGCCTCGATCCCCGGCAGCCTTGCCCGCCGGCCGGTGCCGTTTTCGACCACCTGGTACATCATCCAGGTCAGCTGCCGCGCCGCCTCCTCGCGGATCACGCGTTCGCCGATGCCGCCGCCGGCGCCCATCAGCGGCTCGCTCTCGCCCTGAAGCCGCAGTTCCACCAGGCCGTAGGGCGTGACCGACGAGCCTCCGTTGAGGATGCCGGCAAAGGCGCCGGTCATCTCGATCAGCGTGCTTTCCGAGGCGCCCAGAGCCAGCGCCGGGCCGGCGGCGAGATCGCTCTCGATCCCGAAATCCGAGGCGACCCTGCGCACCAGGTCGAGGCCCACCGCCTCGGCCACCTTGACCGCCGGCACGTTGAGCGACCGGCTCAGCGCCTCGGTCAGCGTCACCCGGCCGTAATGCCGGCGCGAATAATTCTCGGGGCACCAGCGGCCCGAACCGGGGATGTCCAGGCAATAGGGCGCATCCATCACCGTCGCCTGCGGGCCATAGCCCATCTCGAGCGCGGTTGCATAGACGAAGGGCTTGAACGCGGACCCGGTCTGACGCCGCGCCATCGTCGCCCGGTTGAAGGCGCCCACCACATTGGTGTCGCGTCCGCCCACCATCGCCCGCACCGCCCCGTCGGCGGACATCACCACGATCGCCGCCTGCGCCTCGGAGCCGTCCTTGACCTTGTCGGCAAAGACCGCCTGCATCGCCCCTTCGGCGGCGCGCTGGATGCGCTGGTCCAGCGTGGTGCGGATGATCACGTCCTCGGTGGTGTCGCGGGTAAAGAAGTCGGGTCCCGATTCCATCACCCAGTCGGCGAAATAGCCGCCGGTCTGCGCCTGGGCGGCCTCGGACAGGGTGGCGGGGTCGGC
>CAZNMK010000152.1:0-4092 GCA_964574045.1 uncultured Roseovarius sp.
AAGAAACGCAAGGCCCAACCCGGCGAAACGGGCAAGGCGGGCGGCACGGACAAGGCGGTTGCCTTTGCCTCCAGCCGCGAACCCGGAACGCCGCCGCCGCCGCCCGGCGGAACAGGCCGCGATGTACCCCTGCCAAAGGCCCGCTTTTCCGCCCCCCCGGCGGTCAAGGGGCCTCAGCCCGAACCGAAGCCGCCAGCCGCGAAAGCGCCCGAGCCCCGGCCCACCGCCACTCCGCCAGTCGCGGAGACCCCCGGCGAAAAGCCCGCCAAAGCCGCCGGTGCCGGCATCGGCGCGTTCCTGTCGTCGCGGCGCGGCCCGGCCAGGCCGGGCACGCCCGAGGCGGCAACCGGCCCGCAACTGCCAGGCGCCGGCATGGCGGCACTCGATCCGCAACCGCTGGCCAGTTCCGAAACGCTGAACGAAGCGCAGCGGATGACGGTCTTCGGCGCCCGGCGCAGCGACGACGCCCCCGCCCGCCAGCCGCGCTACATGGCGCTGATCCTGACGGCGCTGCTGCTGCTCTTTCTCGTCGCGGTGGCGGCATGGTCGGCGCTGGTGCTCGACGACGGCATTTCCGGGCTCTTTCGCAGCAGCGACCCGGTGCAGACCGCCGGCGAGGACGCGCCGGCGGCGGGCGAACCCGCAGCCGCCCTGCCGCCGGACCAAGACAGCGCGGACCCGGATGCCGGTTCGCCCGGTATCGCCCCGCCCCCGCCGCTGCCCCGCGCCGAAGCCGTGCCCGAGGAACTACCCGCGGACGAGGTGCGCGCGCGCTATGCCGCAACCGGCATCTGGCAGCTGGCGCCCGAGCCGCCCGAGGCCCCCGGAACCACCTCGCGCCGCGATCTCTATCGCACCGGTCCCGACGAACGGCCGCGTTTCGCGGCGCTTTCGGCGATGCCGGGGGCCGACGCGCTGTTGCCCGCGCCCCGGCCGCCGACACCCGGCGCGCCGCCGCCGCCGCAGGCCCGGTTCGATCTCGACCAGCGCGGCTTCATCGCCGCCACGCCCGAGGGTGTCGTCACCCCCGACGGCGTTACCGTCATCGCCGGCGCGCCGCCGATCATGCCGCCGCCGACCCCGCCCCGCGCCGCGGCGCAGGTGCTGGACGACCCCACCGCCGCCGCCCCCGAAGAACCCGCGCTCAGGCCGCGGCTGCGGCCCGCATCGCTGGCCGGGCGCACCGGCGATGGCGACGGCGAAAGCGCTGCCGAAGACGATGGCGGGACGACAACGCCCGAGCCGCAGGACGACATCGAACGCGCGCTGCGCGAGGCGACCGAGGAATCCTCGGCCACCTCGCTGCGCCCCCGGCTGCGCCCGGCCCGCTTTGCCGCCCGCGTCGAACAGGCCCGCGAGACGGCGGCGGCGGAGCCCGTCCATGCCGATCAGCAGATGTCCGTCGCCATCCCCAGCACCGCCTCTGTCGCCCGCGCGGCGACCGAGAGCAACCGCATCGCGCTGCGCAAGGTCAACCTGATCGGCGTCTACGGCAGCCCCGGCGACCGCCGTGCGCTGGTGCGGCTGGCCAATGGCCGCTATCAGAAGGTCGAGGTCGGCGACCGGCTGGACGGCGGGCAGGTAGCGGCGATCGGCGACGACGAGCTGCACTATGTCAAGCGCGGCCGCACGGTGGTGCTGAAGATGCCCAGGGGCTGACGCCCGCCGCGAAGGCCGGCGCGCGGCGCGGGGTCTCGCGCCTCATGCTCTATCGATTGCGGAGATCGCGCAGAACCTCGCCGGCCAGCGCCGCGAGCCCGGCGCCGGGGCGGCGGGCGACCTGGCGCATCAGCGCACGGCGATCCCCGTACCACGCCAGCCGCAGGGCGCTGCGCAAACGCGCGTCGTCGAGCGCGCGCAGCACCGCGTCCCCCTCGCCCAGCCCGAAACGGCGCGCGTCCGCGGCCCTTTCCTCGTAGATCGCCACCGCCTGGCGCAGTATCTTCATCCGCCGCGCGCGGTTGGCGGCGCGGCTTTCGTCGGCGCGGCGCAGATGCGAGATGCCGATGCCCTCGCGATAGTAGAGCAGCGGCTCGTCGATGAGCCGCACCCGCCCCTCGAGCGCGGCGCGAAAGCCGAGCACATGGTCATCATAGACGAGCGGGCTGCGGATCGGGCCGTACTTGTCGAAGAGCGCCCGGTGCCATGCCCCCGAGGCGCCGAGGTAGTGCGCCCGCGACGTCGCCACCGCCAGCGGATCGGTACTGCGAAAAAACGCCGCCCTGCCATAGCCCGATGCCACGCGCGCGCCGGTCGCGTCGATGGCCACGGCATGGGAATGGGTCAGGAGGGGCGCGTGGCGCGCGAAGGTCTCGACGATGCGCGCGGCGCGGACGGGAAAGGCGATGTCGTCGCCGTAGCACGGGATCAGGATGTCGCTGCCGGCCATCGCCACCGCCTTGTTGGTATGCGCGATGACGCCCATGTTGGCGTCGTTGCGGCTGAGCGCCACGCGGTGCGGGCCGCGATAGTCCGCCACCCGGTCGCGCGCGATGTCGAACGTTGCGTCGCTCGAGGCATCGTCGGAGACGATGATTTCGGCCACCACGCCGGTCTGCGCCAGTGCCGCATCCAGCGCATCGGCGACGAACCCCGCCTGGTTGTAGGTCAGGACCAGAAGGCTGCATTGCGGCACCGCCGGCATCGTCCCCTTGTCCTCAATCCACCCGCTCGAAGGCGACGACATTGGCCGTCGAAAGATCGTAGCGCGGATAGAGCCCGGCGGCGGCGCAGGCGTCGAAGATACGCTTTTCCGCCGCCCGGTCGATGATCCGCGGATGCAGTTCCAGCACCATCGCGCGCAGCCCCGCCAGATCGGCGCCCGACAGCAGTTCGTCCTCGCCGCCCTCGATATCGACCACCAGCACATGCGGGCGGAAGGATCCGAGCTTGGCGGCGAAATCCTCTGTCGGGACCGCGACCGAGCGATCCTTGCCCTCGCCCGGCACGACCGAGCTTTCGGCAAAGGAGCGGTGCAGGTGAAAGGCGCGCTCGCCCCCGCCGCCGCCCTGCACGAGGATACGGTTGTGCAAGGCGATGCCGCGCAGACCGTTCTTCTTGTGCAGCTCGTCGATGGCGGCGATCAGCGCCGGGTTGGCCTCGTAGCTTTCGATCGTGACATCGGGCATCGCCCGCGCCGCCAGCGCCGACACCACGCCCAGCCCGCCGCCGATCTCCAGCATCCGGTCGCCGGGCCTCAGCAGCGCCTGCAGCGCCGTGATCTCGGGCACCTCGTAGCGCCCGGTCATCAGCTCTTCCTTGATCGGGCGGATGACATGGGGCCCGTGCACCGGCACCTCGATCCCGCGATAGGTGACGTGGGTGATGAACCGTGCCCGCAGCCGTCGGATGATCTTTGCCAGCACCTCTTGCACCCCCGCCTGCCGCCCTTTGTCCCGTCTATATCGGTTGTTGTGCTGCTTCAACTCCCGATGCCGGCTATGGGATGCACGCGCACTGCTTTGACGACAGCAAAACCTGGAAGGTATCCCAATCGCATCCCGCCCGGCGGGCACCGCCGGGCTGCCCCCGGCCGCCCCCCCCGGGCGGGGGCTTCACCCCCGCCCGCGGCCGGGGACTGCCCTTTGCACAGTTACCGCGGCATTCCAGGCAATCACCCGTCACACAGAACCGCAAACGGTCGGGCATATTCATAGACCGCGGGCACCGCACTACCCCAGCGCCTTGAGGTACTGGTAGAGAAACGCGCGCAGATCGCCGCGCCGGCGCATCAGCCCGTGCTTGGCCGCGACGTGGCGCAGCTCGCGCCGGCGCCGGCCGCGCGACACGCCGGCGCTGACCTGGCCCGCGTGCAGGCGGTTGGCGACCAGCGTCTCGGGCACGATGGCGGGCGGGCCAAGGGCATCGTGGCAGGTCTGATAGATGTCGGCATCCATCAGCCAGATCAGCCCCTCGTCGAACCACAGGCCGTGCCCGGCCTCCAGCGCCAGCACCGAGGGGCTGGAGACGGTGTTGCGGCCAAAGCGGATCTGGTCGTGCCAGCGCGGCACCATCGGCCGTTCCAGCCTCTCGCCGTCGCGGGTGACGGCCGATCCGCTCAGCACCCATTTGCGGCCGGTATCCCCGAAGGCC
>CAZNMK010000152.1:4102-6857 GCA_964574045.1 uncultured Roseovarius sp.
AAGATCCGGCGCAGGGCGCTGTCGTCGCACAGATAGTCGTCCTGAAAGAGGATCTTCAGGATATGCCCGCGCGCGTGGCGCATGGCGTTGTTGCAGTTGGCCGAGGCCTGGCGCGGCCCGTCGCGGAAATCGACCCGGCGGATGGCCAGCCCGCCGGCATGGGCGGCGCAGGCATCGGCCACATCCGCGGTGTCGGACTGGTCCGAGACCACGACCTCGAAATCGGCGAAATCCTGCGCCGCCAGCCGCGCGAGCGACTGGGCCAGGTATCGCCCCCCCTGCCCGCCCATGTCATAGGCGGGAATGCAGACGCTGATGGCGGGGTGCGCGCTCATGTCCGGGTCTGTGCCCCGGCCCCGCGCGTTTCGCAAGATGAAAAAACGGGGGGCGCATGGCCCCCCGCTGGTAAGTTTCGCCGCCCGGGCTCGGTTGATCGTACCGCTCGGTTGTCTCGCCTGCGGCCCGGGCGCCGTCAGGGGGCGAGCGCACCCGCCCCGTGTGGCTTTCGGGGGCAATCGCCCCGGCGTTCGGCGGGGTGGCGGGCCGTTCGGCCCCAGGGCCTTGCTGTCCCGGCCACCCCTGCGCGCCCCCTCAGCGGGGCGCGATTCCTTGGTTGGCGCTCGTCAGGTATTTGCGCCCTTTTTCTGTGATCCGAAATCCTCTTGGAATCTCCTCGATATAACCTTGTGAAAAAGGACTCTGCTCCTGTTTCCTGTGGCACTTGATGTTCCGAATCTTCTGGTCAATGCGCGTATCAGACCTGTTGCGCAAAGGGGCCAAATCCAGTTGGTCGAGCTTGATCCGTCTTTTTAGTTCCATACGGAGTTCGGTTGTAGAAAGCTCGCCCAACAAGCTCTCATTCAACGCCTGCAAGACTGGACGAGTAAGTTCACTTTCACGAACCATTTCTTTTGGTCCTTTCGATCTATCCACAGTTTGCGAGCATTTCTTGGTGACAAACATGTGGGTAAG
Organism: uncultured Roseovarius sp.; assembly: GCA_964574045.1. Taxonomy (GTDB): domain Bacteria; phylum Pseudomonadota; class Alphaproteobacteria; order Rhodobacterales; family Rhodobacteraceae; genus Roseovarius. The sequence continues at coordinate 5,075 of CAZNMK010000152.1, forward strand.
TCCGTGCGCCATTGATTGCCTTCTTCAGCCGTGTTCTCCCTCGTACCGTCGACCCAACAGGGCCGAAGTTGGTTTTTCCCTCGCCCGCACGGTTTAAGCGGGGGAAAGCCGGGGGGCGGTGTTCCAGCACTGCTCCCCAACCCTCAATTCCTTCAGCTGCACCCGCTGGTCGCGCCGCAGGTATTGCATTTCATGCAGGTGCCGTTTCTGACCAGCGTGTAGTTGCCGCAATCGCCGCAGGCCTCGCCCTCGAACCCCTGCATCCGCGCCTTGGTGGCGGCGGTCACGGTGACGCGGCTCGCCGTCACGCTGCCGGCGCCTGTGGTCACGGTGCCGGCCTCGACCGCCACCGCCTGCATCGCAACCCCGCCCCCGGCGGCGCCGTTCAGCGCCGCGGCGCCCGTACCCTGGCCGCCGTTCAGCACCACCAGCTCCTGCGGCAGGCGCTTGCGCAGATAGCCGGTCGAGCTGATCTGCTTGAGCACCTCGAGCGAGCGGCTGGCGGCCTCCTCGCCGATTTCGGAGAGGTTGCCGACCCCGTCCTCCTCACCCCGGCCGAGATCGTCGAAGCTGGCACCCTCGGGCTTGACATGCGCGAGGTCGGTGCGGTCGAGGTAACTCACCGCCAGTTCGCGGAAGATGTAGTCGAGGATCGAGGTCGCGTTCTTGATCGAATCGTTGCCCTGCACCATCCCCGCCGGTTCGAACTTGGTAAAGGTGAAGGCGTCGACGAATTCCTCGAGCGGCACGCCGTATTGCAGCCCGACCGACACCGCGATGGCGAAATTGTTCATCATCGCGCGGAAACCGGCGCCTTCCTTGTGCATGTCGATGAATATCTCGCCCAGGGAACCGTCGCCGTATTCGCCGGTGCGCAGATAGACCTTGTGACCGCCGACGATCGCCTTTTGGGTATAGCCCTTGCGCCGCTCGGGCATCTTGTTGCGGTGGCTTCCGACCACCTCCTTGACCACGATCTTTTCGACGATCTTTTCGGCCAGCACCTGCGCGCGCTGCTGCGGGGTGCCGGTTTCCAGCACCTCGGCGGCCTCGTCGTCGTCCCCGACGAGGCTCGCGGCCAGCGGCTGGCTGAGCTTGGAGCCGTCGCGGTAGAGCGCGTTGGCCTTCACCCCCTTGCGCCAGCTGCGCTCGTACGCTGCCTGGCAATCCCCGATGCTGGCGTCGTTGGGCATGTTGATGGTCTTCGAGATCGCGCCGGAGACAAAGCTCTGCGCCGCCGCCATCATGTCGATATGCGAATTCACCGACAGGAACCGCCGGCCCTTCTTGCCGCAGGGGTTGGCGCAGTCGAAGACGTGGTAGTGCTCGGGCGCCAGATGCGGCGCGCCCTCCAGCGTCATGGTCCCGCAGACATGGTCGTTGGCGGCCTCGATGTCGGCCCGGGAAAACCCCAGATGCTCCAGCAGGTCGAAGGCGGGGTCGTTCAGCCGCCCGGCCGGGATGCCCAGCACCTCGCGGCAGAACGCCTCGCCCAGCGTCCACTGGTTGAAGACGAAGCGGATGTCGAAGGCCTGCGCCACCGCCGCCTCGAGCTTTTCGAGCTCGGCCGGACCGAAACCGTGGCCCGCCAGCGTCGTGTGATTGATCGCCGGCGCCGAGGCGAGGCTGCCGCGGCCCTCGGCATAGGCGACGATCTCGGAAATCTCTTCGGGCGTGTAGCCGAGCTTTTCCAGCGCCGCGGGGACCGAGCGGTTGATGATCTTGAAATAGCCGCCGCCGGCGAGCTTCTTGAACTTCACCAGCGCGAAATCGGGCTCGATGC
>CAZNMK010000153.1:0-6847 GCA_964574045.1 uncultured Roseovarius sp.
CGAGGCCGGCGATCTTGCCGGCGTCCTTGGTGGCCTGGCGCTGGGCGTCGTTGAAATAGGCGGGCACGGTGATGACGGCCTGCTTGACCTCTTCGCCGAGATAGCTTTCGGCGGTTTCCTTCATCTTTCCGAGGATGAAGGCGGAAATCTGGCTGGGCGAGTATTTCTCGCCGCGGGCCTCGATCCAGGCGTCGCCATTGCCGCCATCGACGATCTTGAACGGCACCAGCTTGCGGTCCTTCTCGACCTCGGCGTCGGTTACGCGGCGGCCGATCAGACGCTTGACGCCGAAGATGGTATTGTCGGGGTTGGTAACGGCCTGGCGCTTGGCCGGCTGTCCGACGAGGCGCTCGCCTTCGGTGAATGCGACGATCGAGGGGGTCGTGCGCGCCCCTTCGGAGTTTTCGATCACGCGGGCCTGGGCCCCGTCCATGATGGCAACGCAGCTGTTGGTGGTGCCGAGGTCGATACCGATCACTTTGGCCATGTCTTTCGATCCCTTCTTCTTAAGGCGATTTCCACGAAGGCCGGACCCGTTTCGGCATCCGGCCCCGATAGCGGGGCAAGGCGGATCGGGTCCGCCCTGCGGTTCCCGGCGTATATAGGCAGGCCGTTTGCGCCCTGCAAGCGCCGCCGCATCGGCGGGCCGGGCAAAAACGGGTCGAATACACCGGTTATGTGGAATCGCGGTTCGCTTGATGGAAATCCCGGCGCGGCAGAGGTTCGCGCCCGCCCGCCCCCGTCACGCCTGAGGCGTGCCTGCGGCACGACGCGGGCGCGTTCCGCGCCCACCCGGGCGGCCGCGTGCCCGCCGTCGAACCGTTTCCAATTGAACGCGACATGTTCTAGGAAACGGAGGACAGCGGGAACGTGGACATGCAGCCGGACCAGATCGTCAGGGGATTCGGAATTCACCGCGAGGCGCTGGACCGTGCCGCGCAACAGGCGCTGGTGGCCGACCTGCGCGACGTGGTCGAAGCGGCGCCGCTCTTTTCGCCGGTGACGCGCTTTGGCCGGCCGATGCGGGTGCGGATGACTTCGGCCGGCAGGTATGGCTGGTATTCCGACCGCTCGGGCTATCGCTACGAACGGCTTCATCCGGATGGCCGGCCCTGGCCCGGCATCCCGCGATCGGTCCTGCACATCTGGCACCGCTTCGCCGGCGCCGCGCGCGAACCGGATTGCTGCCTCGTCAACTATTACGGCGAGGGCGCGCGCATGGGCCTGCATCAGGACCGCGACGAGGCCGATTTCAGCTGGCCGGTGGTGTCGCTGTCGCTGGGCGACGAGGCGCTGTTTCGCATGGGCGGCACGTCGCGCGGGGGCAAGACGGCGTCGGTCTGGCTGCGCTCGGGCGATGTCGTGGTGATGGGGGGCGAGGCGCGGCTCTCATATCACGGGATCGACCGCATCCGCTTCGGCTCGTCGACGCTGCTGCCGGGCGGCGGGCGCATCAACCTGACGCTGCGGGTGGTGGACTGAGGCGCGTTTCACCGGATCGGATTCACGCGGCCGTGACCGGAGGGCATGCGACCGCCCGGGTGGGCGCGAATGCGCCCGCCATGGGGCGGGCGGGCGCATGCCCGGCCCGCAAGCGGGCCGGGCGGAGTGAATTCGACTGGATGCAACACGCCAATAGTGCCTAGCCCGATCCCCAGATCAACCCAATGCCTCTTTCCCGGCGCGGGCGATGCGTGCAGCCGGCGAACCGGCGTCAGGGCGCGATGCGACAGCAGCCGGAATAGACCCGTACGGCGGCCTTGTCGGTGACCAGCAGGTCGATGCCCAGCCCGTAGGCGCGGTCGGTCATGCCGTCCGAACACAGCGCCCTGCCGATGATCGCGGTGATCACCACCTCGCCGCCATCGGCAAACAGAGCGGCGCGGTCGGGCCGGTTCTCCGACGGCACGGTCAGGACGCTGGGCAGCGCGGCCTCTTTCTCGTCGCGGGCGAACGTCGCCCTGGCGTCCGGCGTCAGGCGAAAGGACCAGAACGGCTCGGTCCCCGAACAGATCAGGTTGTCGGGCAGGCGGTCGTCGGGCTGGCCCGCCCGCCGCGTCATGTAATCGAGCGCGACCCAGCCCGAGCGTTCGGCGATGTTGATCAGGCCCCATTCGCCGCTTTCGTCGGTATCGACGACCTCGATTCCGGCGGCGTCCGGCGGCAGCTTGGCCAGCACCTCGAACCCGGTCGAGGGTCCGGCGCGCACGTTCAGCGTATCGCCCGCGGCCACCCCGGCGACGTCGTAGAGCGCCGGCAGGGTTTGCGCCGCCGCCAGCGCGGGCATCAGCGCCAGCCAGATCAGCGCGGCGCGGATCACCGGCGCGCGCCCCAGCTGCTGGAGACGTGCTGACGGGTATAGAACTCGCCCATCAGCCCCACCATGATCAGCACGATGGCGACGAGAACCGGGTATTCGATGCTGGAATTGCGGGGGAAATAATTGGCAAAGGTAAATCCGCGGGCCTGGTCGATGGCGTGGAAAAGCGGGTTCCAGTCGAACACCCGGACCATCATCGGCGGCAGCGCGTTGGCGACGAACATCTTGCCCGAGGCGATCATGTTGGCGCGCTGGTAGACCAGGGTGAAGACCGACACGAAGGTGGGAAACCACGGCTTGACCGCCAGCAGCACCAGCCCCACCGAACAGCCGGTGAACCACGCCAGCAGGAACATCGAAAAGGCGAGGATCGGCTGCGCCACCTCGAACGGCGTGAACACGACGTGATAGATGAAGAGGATGGTGAAGAGCGACAGCGCCTGGATGTAGAGCACGCTGAGCGCCCCCGCCACGATCGAGACGATCGTGTTCATCGGCGCGTGCTGCATCATCGGCGAGGCCGGCGACTCGGACCCGGCGACCGCGCCCACCGCCTTGACATGGGTGATGTAGAGAAACACCCCCGACATCACGTAGAGCAGGAAATCGCCGCGCAGCTTGGCCCCGCGCAGCCCCAGCACCGTGAAAAGCACGTAAAAGGCCGCGACCAGAACCACCGCCTGCAGCATGTTCACGATCAGCGCCATGAAGGCGTTGTTGTGGGTGTTGCGGACCTTCCTGACAGTGGTGTGATAGATCAGCTCGCCGATGATGAAGGCTGACTGAAGCGTCGATCTCGGTCTGGTGTATTGAAACATGAGGCCCTGCCGCCCTGAAACCCGCCCGCACTGTAGCACGGGTTTCTTGCCGACCCGTCAGCTTCGTATCATAAGGGGTGGCGCGCGATCCCGCAACATCGCGGCGCGTCGCCGCAAGCATGTCGGAGCAGTTTATTGGATCACGCGGAATTCGTCACGGTTGCCCGCCGTCTGGCCATCGAGGCCGGCAACCGGATCATGGAAATATACGATTCGAAGGATTTCGACGTCAGGGCGAAATCCGACGCCAGCCCGGTGACGGAGGCCGACGAGGCCGCCGACGCGCTGATCTCGGCCGGGTTGCGCGCGGCCTTTCCCGGCGCGACCCTGGTCACCGAGGAGCAGGCCGCCTCGCACGCCGAGCTGGCAGAGAGCTTTCTGATCGTCGATCCTCTGGACGGCACCAAGGAGTTCATCCGCCGGCGCGGCGATTTCACCGTCAACATCGCCTGGGTCGAGGACGGCCGCCCGGTGCTGGGCGTGGTCTATGCCCCGGCGCGGGGGCGGATGTTCTACACCCTGGCCGGCGGTGGCGCGGTCGAGGAGACGGGGCCGTTCGATGCCGATACCCCCGGCGATCTGCGCCCGATCCGCGTGGCCGTGCCCGACAACGCCGCGCTGAGGGTGGTGGCCAGCAAGTCGCATCGCGACGAGGCCACCGACGCCTATATCGCGCGTTACGACGTGGCCGACGTCAAGAGCGCCGGTTCGTCGCTCAAGTTCTGCCTCGTCGCCACCGGCGAGGCCGATCTCTATCCGCGATTGGGGCGGACGATGGAATGGGACACCGCCGCCGGGCACGCGGTGCTGGCGGGCGCCGGCGGGCAGGTGGTGCGCTTTGACGATCGCACGCCGCTCGTCTACGGCAAGGAGGGCTACGCCAACCCCTTTTTCATCGCGCTCGCGCCGGGCGTGGCGCTCGCGTGATGAGCGCACTCATTGTCATCCCCGCGCGCTATGCCTCGACCCGCTATCCCGGCAAGCCGCTGGTCGAACTGACCGGCGCCACCGGCGAGGCCAAGAGCCTGATCCGGCGCAGCTGGGAGGCGGCGAGCGCCGTCAAAGGCGCCGATCGCGTGGCGGTGGCGACCGATGACGGGCGCATCGCCGACGCGGCGCGCGGTTTCGGGGCCGAGGTCGTCATGACCTCCGGGCAGTGCCGCAACGGCACCGAACGCTGCGCCGAGGCGCACGCGGCGCTGGGCGGCGGCTACGACATCGTCGTCAACCTGCAGGGCGATGCGCCGCTGACGCCGCCCTGGTTCGTCGAGGAACTGATCGCGGGGCTCGGCGCCGACCCCTCCGCCGGGGTGGCGACGCCGGTCCTGGCCTGCGATGGCGCCGCGCATCGCGGCTTTCTCGAGGATCGCGCCGCCGGCCGCGTCGGCGGCACCACCGCGGTTTTCGACCGCAACCGGCACGCGCTCTATTTCTCCAAGGAGGTGATCCCCTACACCGGCCGCAGCTACGGCGACGACGAGCGAACGCCGGTCTTTCACCATGTCGGCGTCTATGCCTATCGGCCCGACGCGCTGGCGGCCTACCCCGGCTGGCCGGTGGGCCCGCTCGAGGGGCTCGAGGGGCTGGAACAGCTGCGGTTCATGGAAAACGGGCGCGCGGTGCTGTGCGTCGAGGTCGAGGCCCGCGGCCGCCGTTTCTGGGAGCTCAACAACCCCGGCGACGCCCCGCGGATCGAGGCGATGATGCGCGACATGGGCATGGCCTGAGACCGGATCGGACGGCGGCCGCGGCCGGTCTGGCGGCCAGCCCCCGCGGGCCGGTGCGAAGGGGTGTGTATTCTTGCAAATTCTTCAAAGAAATGGCGGCGGGCCAGTGTGTTCCGCGCCGAATTCGTGTATCAGTCGGGAAAAAGGGCAAGGTCGGGAGCAGACGATGCGGAAGAAGGTGACCAAGGCGATCTTTCCGGTCGCGGGGCTGGGCACGAGATTCCTGCCGGCGACGAAATCGGTGCCCAAGGAGATCATGACCCTGGTCGACCGCCCGCTGGTGCAATACGCCATCGACGAGGCCCGCGCCGCCGGCATCAAGGAATTCATCTTCGTCACCTCGCGCGGCAAGGGCGCGCTGGAGGATTATTTCGACAACGCCCCCCAGCTGGAACAGGAACTGCGCCGAAAGGGCAAGACCGAGTTGCTGGAACTGCTCAGGCGCACCGACATGGACAGCGGCGAGATCGCCTATATGCGCCAGCACAAGCCACTGGGGCTGGGGCACGCGGTCTGGTGCGCGCGCCGCCTGATCGGCAACGAACCCTTTGCGGTGGTCCTGCCCGACGACATCATCGCGGCGGAAAAGCCCTGTCTTGCGCAGATGGTCGAGGCGTTCGAGGAAACCCAGGGCAACATCGTCGCCGCGATGGAGGTGCCGCCGGAAAAGGCATCGTCCTACGGCATCCTGGACATCAAGCAGGATATGGGGCGCATCGTCTCGACCAAGGGGCTGGTCGAGAAACCCGCCCCCGGCGAGGCGCCCTCGAACCTGGCGGTGATCGGCCGCTACATCCTGACGCCCAGGGTGCTGCAGAAGCTCAACCGCAAACGCACCGGCGCGGGAGGCGAGATCCAGCTGACCGACGCCATCGCCGATGCCCGCGACGCCGGCGAAGAGGTCTACGGGTTTCGTTTCGAGGGGCAGCGCTTCGACTGCGGCTCGAAATCGGGCTACCTGCAGGCCACCGTCGCCTTTGCCCTGGCCCGCGACGACCTGCGCGCCGACCTGTGGGCGTTTCTGAACGATCTCGTTCACGCCGAAAAGGCGGCGCAGTGACCGCGGGGGCGACGGTGTGACCAATATCCTCGTTACCGGCGGCGCCGGCTATATCGGCTCTCACGCCTGCAAGCTGCTCAGCGCCGCCGGTTATACGCCGGTCACCTACGACAACCTGTGCACCGGCTGGGAAGAGGCGGTGAAGTTCGGCCCCTTCGAGCGCGGCGACCTGCGCGACCGCGAGCGGCTGGACCGGGTTCTCGCCGCCTGGCGCCCCGCCGCGATCGTGCATTTCGCCGCGCTCAGCCAGGTCGGAGAGAGCATGCGCGACCCCGGCGCCTATTGGCTCAACAACGTCGCCGGCAGCGCGACGCTCTGCCAGGCGGCGGTCGATGCCGGCTGTCTGGATTTCGTGTTTTCCTCGACCTGCGCGGTCTACGGCGAACAGGACGGCGTGGTGCTCGACGAGGATTGCGCGCTGGCGCCGGTCAACCCCTATGCCGCCTCCAAGCGCGCGATCGAGGACATGCTGCGCGATTTTCAGGCCGCGCACGGGCTGCGCCACGTCACCTTCCGGTATTTCAACGTCGCCGGCGCCGATCCCGGCGGCGAGGTCGGTGAGTTCCACCGCCCCGAGACGCATCTGGTGCCGCTGGTGCTCGACGCCATCGACGGCCGGCGCGATGCGCTCACGATCTTCGGCAGCGATTACGATACCCCCGATGGCACCTGTATCCGCGACTACGTGCATGTGATGGACCTCGTCGAGGCGCATCTGCTGGGGCTGCGCTGGCTCGAGGCGGGGCGCGAGAGCCGGGTTTTCAACCTCGGCACCGGCGCCGGCTTTTCGGTGCGCGAAGTGATCGCCCACGCCGAGGCCGCGACCCGTCGCAAGGTACCGGTGATCGAGGGCGCGCGCCGCCCCGGCGACTGCACCAGGCTGGTGTCGGGCTCGTCGCGCGCGGCGGCCGAACTGGGCTGG
>CAZNMK010000154.1:0-6798 GCA_964574045.1 uncultured Roseovarius sp.
CGGCGGCCACCTTGACGCTGATCATCCGGTCGGGGCTTTCGGGCGGCTCGCCGCGCACGATGGCATCGACATGCTCCATCCCCCCGATCACCCTTCCATAGACGGTGTATTGCCCGTTCAGGAAATGGTTGTCCTTGAAATTGATGAAGAACTGCGAATTGGCGCTGTCGGGGTTCTGGCTGCGCGCGGCGCCCAGCGTGCCGCGGTCGTGGGGGATGCGGCTGAACTCGGCCTTGAGGTTGGGCAGGTCGCTGCCCCCGGTTCCGGCCCGGCGCGGGTTCCAGCCCGCCTCCATGTTGGCGTTCTGCACGTCGCCGGTCTGGGCCATGAAGCCGTCGATCACGCGGTGAAAGGCCACGTTGTCGTACTGGCCGGCGCGCGCCAGTTCCTTCATCCGGGCGCAGTGACCCGGCGCGATGTCGGGCAGAAGCTCGATCGTGACGGTGCCGTCCTTCAGCTCCACCAGGATGGTGTTTTCGGGGTCCTTGATCTCGGCCATCGGGGGCTCCTTGTCATTGGCTTTGCCGCGATACCTAAGCCGTTCGGCACCCGATGCCAAGCGCAGAGGTTGACGCCCCCGACGCGGCGGGCCAATAGGTGCGCGACATGGGCGCAAGCACGGGGGCGATGTGGCAATGGCAGAGGCGGCGGCAAAGGTGCGGGCGACGCGCTGGAAAACCCTCGACGACCTCGATCTGCGCGGCAAGACGGTTCTGACCCGCGTCGACATCAACGTGCCGGTCGAGAACGGACAGGTCGCCGACACCACACGCATCGACCGCATCGCGCCCACGGTGCACGATATCCTCGCAAAGGGCGGCAAGCCGCTGCTGATCGCCCATTTCGGGCGCCCCAGGGGCAAGGTGGTGGCCGAGATGTCGCTCAGGCAGGTGGTGCCGGCGCTCGGCGCGGCATTGGGGCGCAAGGTGCAGTTCATCGAAACGCTCGAAGGGGCGGAAAACCCCACCGAAGAGGCCCGCGCGGCCGATGTGCTGCTCTTGGAGAACATCCGTTTTCACCCGGGCGAAGAGGCCAACGACCCCGGTTTCGCGGCGCGGCTGGCGGGGCTGGGCGACATCTATTGCAACGACGCCTTTTCCGCCGCCCACCGCGCGCACGCCTCGACCGAGGCGTTGGCGCGGCTCTTGCCGGCCTGCGCCGGGCGGCTGATGCAGGCCGAATTGCGGGCGCTGGAACAGGCGCTGGGCAATCCCGAACGCCCGGTGATGGCGCTGGTCGGCGGCGCCAAGGTCTCGACCAAGCTCGACCTGCTCGACAACCTGGTGGAAAAGGTCGACATGCTGGTGATCGGCGGCGGCATGGCCAATACCTTTCTCGCCGCGCAGGGGCTGGGGGTGGGCCGGTCGCTGTGCGAACACGACATGACCGGCACCGCCCGCGCCATCGCCGAAAAGGCCGCGCGCACGGGCTGCGAGATATTGCTGCCGCGCGACGTGGTGGTGGCGAAGGAGCTGCGCGAGGGCGCCGCGCACGAGACGGTGCGCGCCGAGGACTGCCCCGACGACATGATGATCCTCGACGCCGGGCCCAGGAGCGTCGCCCATATCGAACAGGCGCTCGACCGCGCCCGCACGCTGATCTGGAACGGGCCGCTCGGCGCGTTCGAATACGCGCCGTTCGATGCCGCCACCAACGCGGTGGCCGCCCATGCAGCCGGGCTCTGCCGTTCGGGCAAGCTGATCGCGGTCGCCGGCGGGGGCGACACGGTGGCCGCGCTCAACCGGGCCGACGCGGCGGCGCAGTTCACCTATATCTCGACCGCCGGCGGCGCGTTCCTGGAATGGATGGAGGGCAAGACCCTGCCGGGGGTCGCGGCGCTGGCGGGATAGCGACGGCGAACCGGGACGGGGCGGAGCGGCGATGCCGCGTTAGCGCCACCAGAATTGCAACCCCGCCCCCCCTCGCCTAGAAGCGGCCTGGAGCATGTTGCGTCCAATCGGAAACACGCGCACGCCCCTGGCCTGACCAGGGGCCTGGTTCAGCCGGCAAGGGAGGCCCCGGCTCGGGGGCCGGGGCGGATGCAAGACCGATCTGGTGCGACACGCGATAACAGCGGCGGGGCCGCAAACGGGTTCACGACAAAGGGCGGAGCGTTTTCATGAGCAAGCAGGAACAGGCCAACCGGATGCGCACGGGCCAGGGATTCGTCGCCGCGCTCGACCAGTCCGGCGGCTCCACCCCAAAGGCGCTCAGGCTCTACGGCGTCGGTGAGGACCGCTATTCCGGCGAGGCCGAGATGTTCGACCTCATCCACCGGATGCGCGCGCGCATCGTGCAGTCGCCGGCCTTCAGCGGCGAGCGCATCCTGGGCGCGATACTGTTCGAGCAGACGATGGAGCGCGACATCGCGGGAAGGCCCACGGCGCAGTACCTGTGGCAGGAACGCGGCGTCGTCCCCTTTCTCAAGGTCGACAAGGGGCTCGCCGCGGAAAAGGACGGCGTTCGCCTGATGAAGCCGATGCCGGAGCTGAAGGACCTGCTGGTGCGGGCGAATGCCGCCGGCATCTTCGGCACCAAGATGCGCTCGGTCATCGACGCCGCCAGCCCCGGCGGCATTGCCGCCAACGTGGGCCAGCAGTTCGAGATCGCGGGCGAGATCCTCGATGCCGGGCTGGTGCCCATCGTCGAGCCTGAGGTGACGATCTCGATCCCCGACAAGCGCGAGGCCGAGGACCTGCTCCTGACCGAGATCGCCCGCCACCTGGATGCGCTGCCCGCGGACCGGCAGGTGATGCTGAAACTCACCCTGCCCGAGACCGCCAACCTCTACCGCCCGCTGATCGAACACCCCCGCGTGATGCGCGTGGTGGCGCTGTCGGGCGGTTACACGCGGGACGAGGCGAACGCGCGGCTGGCCGAAAACGCGGGCATGATCGCCAGCTTCAGCCGGGCGCTGACCGAGGGGCTGAGCGCCGATCAGAGCGACGCCGAATTCGACCGCGCGCTCAAGGCATCCATCGACAGCATCTACGCCGCATCGGTCGCGGAATAGGCCCCTCGAGCGCGCACCGGACGGGCGCGGCGGACCGGCGGGATTACGCGCCGGCCCGCCCACATGAAACTTTCGCAAAGATTTCGCGGCCACATGCGACATATTTCCCCCAAAACGCGGTTGACGCCCCCTGCACCCGCCCATAATGTCGCGCGCACGAAAAACGGAGTTTTCCCGTGATCCGCATGATTGTACTTCTGGTAGGAACTTGGCGCATGGGCCGGTGACGGACACCCTGAACGGTACCCCATGCGCCCCCGTCCGACCGGGGGTTTTTTTGTGCTCGAAAGAAAGATGACGTCATGAACGGAGCAAGCAGATGACACGTCAGATGACCGGAGCGAAGATGGTGGTCCAGGCGCTGAGGGATCAGGGCGTGGAGGTCGTATTCGGCTATCCCGGCGGGGCGGTGCTGCCGATCTATGACGAAATCTTTCAGCAAAACGACATCCGCCACATCCTGGTGCGCCACGAACAGGGCGCGGTGCACGCCGCCGAGGGCTATGCCCGCTCGACCGGCAAGCCGGGCGTGGTCATCGTCACCTCGGGGCCCGGCGCCACCAACGCCGTCACCGGCATCACCGATGCGCTGATGGATTCGGTCCCGGTCGTGGTGCTGTCGGGGCAGGTGCCGACCTTCATGATCGGCAACGACGCCTTTCAGGAGGCCGACACGGTGGGCATCACCCGCCCCTGCACCAAGCACAACTGGCTGGTGTCGGACACCGGCAGGCTGGCCGACACCCTGCACCAGGCGTTCCACGTCGCCACCTCGGGGCGGCCCGGCCCGGTGCTCGTCGACATCCCCAAGGACGTGCAGTTCGCCAGCGCCGACTATGTGCCGCCGCAAAAGGCGCGCACCTCGCACTACCAGCCGCAGGTCAAGGGCGACACCGCCGCGATCGCCGAACTGGTCGCGGCGCTGGAAACCGCCGAGCGGCCGGTCTTCTATACCGGCGGCGGGGTGATCAATTCAGGTCCGGCGGCCAGCCAGCTGTTGCGCGAGCTGGTGGATGCGTCGGGCATTCCCATCACCTCGACCCTGATGGGTCTCGGCGCCTATCCGGCGTCGGGCAAGCACTGGCTGGGGATGCTGGGCATGCACGGGCTTTACGAGGCCAACATGGCCATGCACGGCTGCGACCTGCTGATCAATGTGGGGGCGCGCTTCGATGACCGCATCACCGGGCGCGTCGATGCCTTCAGCCCGCATTCCAAACGCGCCCATATCGACATCGACCCCTCGTCGATCAACAAGGTGATAAAGACCGACATCCCCATCGTCGGCGACATCGCCCATGTGCTCGAGGACGTGCTGAAGATCTGGAAATCGCGCGGCCGCAAGGTCAACCGCGACGGGCTGCGGAAATGGTGGGCCCAGATCGCCGAATGGCGCAAGGTCGACTGCCTGGCCTTTTCCCAGAAGGGCAAGACGATCAAGCCGCAATACGCCATGCAGCGGCTCGAGGCGCTGACCAGGGGGCACGACCGCTATGTCTGCACCGAAGTGGGCCAGCACCAGATGTGGGCGGCGCAATACATGGGTTTCGAGGCGCCCAACCGCTGGATGACGTCGGGGGGGCTGGGCACGATGGGCTACGGCCTGCCCGCGTCGGTGGGCGTGCAGGTCGCCCACCCCGACGCGCTGGTGATCAACGTCGCCGGCGAAGCGAGCTGGCTGATGAACATGCAGGAGATGGGCACCGCCGTGCAGTTCATGCTGCCCGTGAAGCAGTTCATCCTGAACAACGAACGCCTCGGCATGGTCCGCCAGTGGCAGGAGCTCTTGCACGGCGAGCGCTATTCGCATTCCTGGTCCGAGGCCCTGCCCGATTTCGTCAAGCTGGCCGAGGCGTTCGGCGCCAGGGGCATCATCTGCACCGATCCGGCCGACCTCGACGACGCGATCGTGGAGATGATCGAATACGACGGCCCGGTGGTGTTCGACTGCGTGGTGGAAAAGCACGAGAACTGTTTCCCGATGATCCCGTCGGGCGAGCCGCACAACAAGATGCTCTTGGGCGAGAACGCCTCGACCAGGGACGCCATCGGCGCCTCGGGCGCGGTGCTGGTCTGAGGCCGGGATGCCGCAGCCGGCAACGACCGCGGGCCGCGCAATGGTCGGCTCGGATGCCGGCGACGCCCGGCTTGCGGTCTTCGACCACCGGCGTGGCTGGCAGCTGGGGCTGCTGGGCGCCTTGGCGGTGGTGCTGCTGGCGGGCATCTTCATCGTCGGCGCGGTGGTCGAGATCGCCGGCACCGAACTGATTTCGGTCTCGGTCGATTTCTACGTCTTCTGGGCGGCGGCGAAACTCGCGCTGGCGGGCCTGCCGCTCGACGCCTTCGACGTGGCGCGCCTGCAGGAGGTGTCGGGCGTCATTGAGGACGAATGGATGCCCTGGGCCTATCCGCCGGGGTTCCTGATGCTGCTGATGCCCTTCGGGCTCTTGCCCTTCGCGCCGGCCTGGGGGGCGTTCAACCTTGCCGGCATCGGCGCGCTGGCCCGAGCGCTGTGGCCTTTTTCGTCCGGGCGGGTGCAGGCGCTGCTGGCCGCGGCGCTGGCGCCGGCGATGCTGCCCTGCCTGCTGGTGGGCCAGACGACGCTCTTGTGGCTCGCGGGCCTCGTCGGGGCGCTGGCCGCGCTGCGCGCCGGGCGTCCGGTGCTGGCCGGTATCCTGATCGGGCTCCTGACGCTAAAGCCGCAGCTGGGGCTCTTGATCCCGGTCGCGCTCGTCGCCTGCGGGGCGTGGCGGGCGATCCTGGCGGCGGCGGCGACGGCGGTCGCCCTGGCCGTCATCCCGACCGCCCTTTTCGGCACCGCCTACTGGCCCGAGATGCTGGCGATGATGAAGGTCCACGGCGAAACCGTGCGCGGCGCCATCGGCGGGCTCAAGCTGATGATCTCGGCCTACTCAGCGCTGGCGTCGCTGGGCGTGCCGGAACCCCTGGCGCTGGCGGCGCAGTGGACGCTGGCGGCGGCGGCGGCGGCGGCGGTGTTCGCGGTCTGGCGCCGGCCGGGTGCCGGGTTCGACCTGCGCGCGGCAATGCTGCTGACGGCGATCCCGCTGGCCTCGCCCTATCTGTGGCATTACGAATCGGCGTTTCTGGCGCCTGCCGCGCTCTTCATGCTGCGCGCCGGCGCCATCGCCGCCCGCCCCGCCGGCATCGTGCTGGGGCTGGCGATGTGGCTGGGGCTTGCGCCCTCGGCGCTGGCGATGCTCCAGTCCGGCTCGGCGGATGTCTTCCGCCTCGTCTTCATGCCGGTCGCGCTGCTGGCCTTCGCCGCATGCCTGTGCCACGCGCTCATACATCGCCGGACGGGCACCCGCCCAGCGACGTCCTGACGACCCACCGCTTACCTGGAAAGGCACCAACGCATGTCCGCACTGAAAATCAAGAAAGGCTCGACCAAGCATTCGGCCTACAACCTGCGCCCGACCTTTTCCGACACCACCGAGACGCACACGCTGGCAGTGATCGTCGACAACGAGCCCGGCGTGCTGGCGCGGGTGATCGGGCTTTTCTCGGGACGCGGCTACAACATCGACAGCCTGACCGTGGCCGAGGTCGACCACACCGGCCACACCAGCCGCATCACCATCGTCACCACCGGCACGCCGCAGGTGATCGAACAGATCAAGGCGCAGCTGGGGCGCATCGTGGTGGTCCACGAGGTCCACGACCTCACCGTCGAGGGCCGCTCGGTCGAACGCGAACTGGCGCTCCTCAAGGTCACCGGCGTGGGCGCCAAACGGGTCGAGGCACTGCGGCTGGCGGACATCTTC
>CAZNMK010000155.1:0-6768 GCA_964574045.1 uncultured Roseovarius sp.
GCCGAGGAACACCGCGACGCACAGCGCGAGCGCCAGCGTGGCCACGGCCTTGGTACGGCGCAGCGCGACGAGCTTGGCGTGCTCGTCGTCGGCCTGCGCCGCCGGCCCGTGAGGGAAAGCAGCCTTCATCGCCTGTCCTTTCGCGCGCTATCGATTCCCGATCCGCAATGTGGGGATCGCGGGCGGATTCGTCACGCGAAAGGCATCGTCGTTCAGGCGAGGACGGCCGCGCCCAGCGACAGCAGGCCCACGCCCGGGCGCGCCGGCAGCGGCGGCACGGGCTCGAGCTCGATCAGGCCGACGGTTTCGCCGTGGTCGAAGCGCAGCTTGGCGTTGAAGCTGCGGGCAAGCCGCTTCATCGGCTCGTTCTGCGGGTGGGTGGTGACGAGCAGCCGTTCGTAGCCGAAGGCCCGCGCGCCCTCGATCAGCCGTGCGAAGAGAAGCCGCCCGAGGCCCCGGCGCTGCAGGTGTCGCTCGACGCTGAAGGCGATCTCGCCGGTGGGCTCCGCATCCTCGGGCCGCTCG
The DNA here is from genome assembly GCA_964574045.1 of uncultured Roseovarius sp. Taxonomy (GTDB): domain Bacteria; phylum Pseudomonadota; class Alphaproteobacteria; order Rhodobacterales; family Rhodobacteraceae; genus Roseovarius. Next base: position 526 of record CAZNMK010000155.1, read on the forward strand.
TGCAGCTCGGCCGCGCCGAGGACCTCACCGCCGTCGACATAGCCGATGACGATGGTGCCGTCGTTGAAGCAGCGTTCCGCATAGGATGCGACGAAAGAGTCGCTGGTCGGGCCGTTGAAGCGATCGCGGCGGCTGTCCGCGTCGAGCCGCAGCAGATGGGCCTTGAACTGCGGCAGTTCCGAATGTCTCAGCAGCCTGATCCTCCCCCTCAGAGGCACGGCTGCACCGTTTACCTGGTCTTGCATGTCGCACTCCTCGTGGGTTCCTCCCCGAGTCGTAGCACTCGACATGCCCGCTATATTGTGCATTGCAACATGAAATGCAAGGGCTACGCGCGCAGGGCCGCGTCGCGATGGCGCATGGGCGCGGCTTGCTGCGCATAATAAGTTGAAAAGAGGACTCCAGATTTCTTGCAATCTTCTCTGGAATTGTTCTAAGGTATCCGCCATATTGCAGGGACGCTCAGGAATCCGAAAGGCATGTCATGCGCCTCACACGCCAGACCAACTACGCGATCCGCATCCTGATGTATTGCGCGGCCAATGACGGCCGCCTCAGCCGTATCCCGGAGATCGCGGCTGCCTATTCGGTGTCGGAACTCTTCCTCTTCAAGATCCTTCAGCCTCTGGTCGAGCACCGGCTGGTGGAGACCGTGCGCGGCCGCAACGGCGGCGTGCGGCTCGGCCGGCCGGCGACGGAGATCACCCTGTTCGACGTCGTGCGCGTGACAGAGGAGAACTTCGCCATGGCCGAGTGCTTCGAGAAGGATTCGACCGACTGCCCGCTGGTCGAATCGTGCGCCCTGAACGAGGCGCTGCGCAAGGCGCTGGGCGCGTTCTTCGAGGTTCTCGAAGGCTACACGATCCACGACCTCATCAAGGCGCGGCCGCAGATGCGCGACCTGCTCGGCCTCAACGAGATCGTCACGCCGCAGGCGATGGTCAGCTAGGTGCGCGGCCGCTTCCGGAACAGCCGGAAGCGGCGCGAAGGAAACTGGTGAGGGTGCGCGGAGAATCCGCGTCCCGAAAAAGGCCGCGACTGCGGCCCGGGCTTTCGCCCGCCCCGCGGAGGCGGCGCGCGAAGCGCGTTCGGCGCGAGCGAAAAGATGGTGGGCGATGACGGGCTCGAACCGCCGACATCTTCGGTGTAAACGAAGCGCTCTACCAACTGAGCTAACGACCCGGTGACGCGCCTCATACAAAGACCGGCGCCAGCGCGCAAGCGGCAAGGCCCGCGCGGGCGGCGCGCTACCGCGCGATCGTCCGTGCCACGCCGTCGCGCAGGTGATGCACAACGCCCTGCCCGCCCGGCAGCGCCGCCAGCTCGTCCACCGGCCGGCCCAGCGCCAGGCAGCGCAGCACCCGCGAGGTGACCCCGTGGGTGACCAGCACGCTGGGTCCGTCGAGCCGCTCCAGGACCCGGTTCAGCCGCGCGGCCATCGCCGCCATCGCCTCGCCTCGGGGGGCGCCGAACTTCCACAGATGCGGATCGTCCGCCGCCCCCGCGGGCAATTCGGCGCGCAGATCGTCGACCAGCCGGCCGGCCCAGCCGCCCATATCGATTTCCTGCAGGTCGGGATCGGGCAGCACCGTCAGGTTCAGCCCCGCGGTGGCGATCTGCGCGGTGCGCCACGCCCGGCCCGCCGGGCTGGAAAACACCGCCACACCGGCGGGCAGAACCCGCCGCAGGATCGCGCCCTGCGCGAGCGCCTGCGACACGCCGGTTTCGGTCAGCGGGCTGTCCAGCCGGCCCTGCAGCCGTCCGGCGGCGTTCCATTCGGTCTGACCGTGCCTGAGCAGCCACAATTCCGGCAGGCGACGGGGCATGGGCGGACCTGTTCAGGATGCAAAAATGGTGGGTGATAGAAGATTCGAACTTCTGACATCTTCGATGTGAACGAAGCGCTCTACCACTGAGCTAATCACCCGCCGAACCGGTTATTAGCTTCACTCCGCGGCGTCTGCAACCGTCTCTTTCGATTCGCCGGCATCGGGGGTTTCGGCCGGATCCAGCGCCGGTCCGGCATGCTTGCTCTGACGGATGCGCGCCATGGTGACGCGCGCGTTGGTCGTGTCCTTGGTACGCTTGCGGGTGATCTTGCCAAGGGGCTGCAGGTTCAGTTCGCGCCCCTCCGCGATCGCCTCGCCGAGGATGTCGATCATCGCCTCGACCGCCGGCTTGGCGTATTTCTTGCGCACGCCCGAACGTTCCACGACCGCCTCGATCAGTTCCTTCTTCTTCAGTTCCTTCTGCGTCTCCGCCGCGGTCCTGAGCATGCTGCCCCCCGCGCTTGTCGCGGGCTTCGCCACCGCCGCCGCCCTTGCCCCGGCCGGCGCCGCCTTGGCCTTGGGCCGGGCGGTGGATTTTGCGGCGGGTTTCGCGGGTTTTGCCGAGGTGCTGCGCGGCTTGCCGCCGGTCTTGCCCGCCGTGGCGGAGGCCCTTGTTTTGCTCGATCCGGTCGATGTCGTTGCCATGGTGTGCCCCATTTGTTGCATCTGCCGACAAACCCTAGCGGTTTTGCCTTGACTTTGCCACCGGTCAGTTGACGCCGCGCCGGCCGCGCCGTTAAATCGGCTGGAGTTGAATTTGGGGGACAGCCGTGAAAAAGACACTCGCCATTGTTGCTATCGCTTCGATCCTGGTGGCCGGCGCGGCCTATGCCGGATCGCTTTCCGATCCCATCGTCGCACCCGAGGTGGTCGCCGCCGACACGGTGCAAAGCGCCTCGCATGTCGAAATGATCGTCGCCGCGCTGGCGATCATCACCATCATCCTGGGCGCCGCCGGCGCGTTCTGAGCGGGCGCCGCGCGGACGGTGCCGCGCCCCGCCCGGGCGGGATGATTGCGGACTCATTGGTCGCCGTGCGAGCGAGTGCCGGTAAGATCGAAGGGCGCCCCTCTCGGGACGCCCTTTTTTCCTTTCTAGGGCGTGTTGCGTTCAATTGGAATCGGCTCGACGACGGGCACGCGGCCGCCCGGGTGGGCGCGGAACGCGCCCGCCTTGGGGGCGTGCGGTCGCTTGCCCGTCGCTGGCGCGACGGGCGGGTGATTCCGATCAAACGCGACAAGCGCTATGCCACAGGTTGCGCGGCAGCGCCGCGGGGGTCAGTGCGCGACCGCCCCCGATCCTTCGCCCCCGGCCTTGCGCGCGGCCTCGGCCGCGGCGGCCTCTTCGGCGGCCTCGTCCCATTCCACCGGCTCGGGCTTGCGCACCAGCGCCAGCCGCAGCACGTCGCGCACGTGCTCGACCGGTACGATGTCGAGCCCTTCCTTGACGTTGTCGGGTATCTCGGCGAGGTCCTTTTCGTTCTCGCTGGGGATCAGCACGGTCTTGATGCCGCCCCTGAGCGCCGCCAGCAGCTTTTCCTTGAGCCCCCCGATCGGCAGGGCATTGCCCCTCAGCGTCACCTCGCCGGTCATGGCGATGTCCTTGCGCACCGGGATGCCGGTCAGCACCGACACGATGGACGTCACCATCGCCAGCCCGGCCGACGGCCCGTCCTTGGGCGTCGCGCCCTCGGGGACGTGGACGTGGATGTCCCACTTCTCGAACCGGGGCGGCTTGACCCCGATCTGCGGCGAGATCGAGCGCACATAGCTCGACGCGGCGTCGATCGATTCCTTCATCACCTCGCCCAGCTTGCCGGTGGTCTTCATCCGGCCCTTGCCGGGCAGGCGCAGCGCCTCGATGTTCAGAAGCTCGCCCCCGACCGAGGTATATGCCAGCCCGGTGACGACGCCGACCTGGTCCTCGTCCTCGGCCATGCCGTACTTGAACTTGCGCACGCCGAGGAATTCGTCGAGGTTGGCGGCCGTCACCTCGACCTTTTCGGCCTCGCGCTTGATCAGTTTCGTCACCGCCTTGCGGGCGATCTTGGCGATCTCGCGCTCGAGGTTGCGCACCCCGGCCTCGCGCGTGTAATAGCGGACGATGTCGGTCAGCGCGCTGTCGGCGAGGTCGAACTCGGTCTTTTTCAGGCCGTGGTTCTTCACCTGCTTGGGGATCAGGTGCCGGCGCGCGATCTCGCGCTTTTCGTCCTCGGTATAGCCCGCGAGCGGGATGATCTCCATCCGGTCCTTCAGCGGCTCGGGCATGTTGTAGGTGTTGGCCGTGGTCAGGAACATCACGTTCGAGAGGTCGTATTCCACCTCTAGGTAGTGATCGACGAAGGTCGCGTTCTGCTCGGGGTCGAGCACCTCGAGCATGGCGCTCGCCGGATCGCCGCGGAAATCCTGGCCCATCTTGTCGATCTCGTCGAGCAGGATGAGCGGGTTGGTGGTCTTGGCCTTTTTCAGCGACTGGATGATCTTGCCCGGCATCGAGCCGATATAGGTGCGCCTGTGGCCGCGGATCTCGGATTCGTCGCGCACCCCGCCGAGCGAGATGCGGATGAACTCGCGGCCCGTCGCACGCGCCACCGAAGCCCCGAGCGAGGTCTTGCCCACGCCCGGCGGGCCGACAAGGCACAGGATCGGACCCTTGAGCTTTTTCGACCGCTGCTGCACCGCCAGGTATTCGACGATCCGTTCCTTGACCTTTTCCAGCCCGTAGTGATCGGCGTCGAGGATCTGCTCGGCCCGGCCGAGGTCCTTCTTCACCCGGCTCTTCTTGCCCCAGGGAAGGCTTAGCATCCAGTCGAGGTAGTTGCGCACCACCGTCGCCTCGGCGCTCATCGGGCTCATCGACTTGAGCTTCTTCAGTTCGCCCTCGGCCTTTTCGCGCGCCTCCTTCGACAGCTTGGTCTCGGCGATCTTGGCTTCCAGTTCGGCGATCTCGCCGGCGCCCTCCTCGCCGTCGCCCAGTTCCTTCTGGATCGCCTTCATCTGTTCGTTGAGGTAGTATTCGCGCTGAGTGCGCTCCATCTGGCTCTTGACGCGGGTCTTGATCTTTTTCTCGACCTGCAGGACGCTCATCTCGCCCTGCATCAGGCCATAGACCTTTTCCAGCCGCTCACTGACGCTGAGCGTCTCGAGCAGGTCCTGCTTGCGCGCCACGTCGACGCCCAGATGCCCGGCGACCAGATCGGCGAGCTTGGCCGGATCGTCGCTTTCGGCCACCGCCGACAGCGCCTCTTCGGGGATGTTCTTGCGGATTTTCGCATAGCGGGCGAACTCGTCCGTCACCGTGCGCAAGAGCGCCTCGATGGTGGCGGCGTCGCCCGGCATCTCGGCCAGTTCCTCGGCCCGCGCCTCGAAGAAATCCTCGTTGTCGAGATATTCGGCGATGCGCACGCGGCGCACCCCCTCGACCAGCACCTTGACGGTGCCGTCGGGCAGTTTCAGCAGCTGCAGCACGTTGGCCAGGACGCCGGTCCCGTAGATGCCGTCGGTGGCGGGGTCGTCGTCGGCGGCGTCGATCTGGCTCGAGAGCAGTATCTGCTTGTCGTCCGCCATCACCTCTTCCAGCGCGCGGACCGATTTTTCGCGGCCCACGAAAAGCGGCACGATCATGTGGGGAAAGACCACGATGTCGCGCAGCGGCAGCACCGGAAAGGATTGGCTGAGGGTATCGGGCATGCTCGTATCCTGTTTCTTGGCAAGACGGCCCCGGCCCCGATCATGCGGCAGCCCCGTCCGTCTCCGTTTCCTTTGGGCTGATGTGGGGCCCGCGCACGCCCCTTTCAACCACGGCTGGACCGAGAATGCCTTGGCCGGGACAGAGGGGCAAGCGGCAATTCCGGATGCCCCGCCCCGCCCGCCTTTCTTCACCCGCACTCAGAGCGGCGCGATGTCGCCCTCGGCGATGGCGGCGTGAAAATCCGCTTCCCAGGCGGCGAAACGCCCCTCGGCGATGGCCGTGCGCATGCCCGCCATCAGTTCCTGATAATAGTGCAGGTTGTGCCAGGTCAGCAGCATCGAGCTGACGATCTCGCGGGCGCGAAAGACATGGTGCAGATAGGCCCGGCTGTAACCGCGACAGGCCGGGCAGGCGCAGGCCTCGTCAAGCGGGCGCGGATCGTCGGCGTGGCGCGCGTTCTTGATGTTCAAGACCCCGTGGCGGGTAAAGACCTGCCCGGTGCGCCCCGAGCGCGAGGGCAGCACGCAATCCATCATGTCCACGCCCCGCCTGACCGCGCCGACGATGTCGTCGGGCTTGCCCACCCCCATCAGATAGCGCGGCTTGTCCGCCGGCAGCATCCCCGGCGCATGGTCGAGCACCGAAAACATCGCCGCCTGCCCCTCGCCCACCGCAAGCCCGCCGATGGCGTAGCCGTAGAAACCAATCGCGCGCAGCGCCTCGGC
>CAZNMK010000156.1:0-6759 GCA_964574045.1 uncultured Roseovarius sp.
CCCTGGACCTTGTAACCGCCGAGCGTGTTGATCGACTGCGGCGTCAGGCCGATATGGGCCATCACCGGCACGCCGCGCGCGGTGAGAAAGGCAACGGTTTCGGCCATGTGGGCGCCGCCTTCGAGCTTGACCGCCGCGGCGCCGGTCGCGCGCATCAGCCGGGCGGCGTTGCGAAACGCCTGCGCGGGGCCTTCCTCGTAGCTGCCGAAGGGCATGTCGACGACCAGCATCGAGCGGGTCAGCCCGCGGGCGACGGCCTGCCCGTGCATCTCCATCATCTCCATCGTGACGCCCAGCGTCGAGACGAGCCCGTGCAGCACCATGCCGACGCTGTCGCCCACCAGAACGAAGTCGCACACCCCGTCCATCGCCCGCGCCATCGGCGTGGTGTAGGCGGTCAGGCTGACGATGGGGGCGGCGCCCTTCATCGCGCGGATGTCGTCGGGCAGGGGGGCGGTCTTGCGGGCGGTGGCGCTCATGCGGTGCCTCGTCTTGCTGCGATGCAGCGTCTCCTAGCAGGAGTGGCGCCGAAAATCCACGTATCTTTGCCGCCACCCGGTGCGCGGGGCGGTGCGCGCGAGGGGGCGTCCGGGAAAGCACGCGGCAGAGGTTGAACGTCCGCCGGTTTGCTGTGACACTCGGCCACAAGCGCAGGGACGGCGCGACGCGCGCAAAGAGGAGAGCCGCGATGATACCCTTCCGCATGGCCGTGCTGGCGGGCGCGGTGACGATGGCGGCGATGGCCGCGCAGGCGAAGTCCGACCTCGTGGTCGGGCTGCAGCTGGAGCCTCCGCATCTCGACCCCACCAGCGCCGCCGCCGGCGCCATCGACCAGGTGCTTTATGCCAACGTCTTCGAGGGGTTGACGCGGTTCGGCGCCGATGGGTCGGTCGGCCCCGGCCTGGCCGAAAGCTGGGACATCTCCGGCGACGGCCGCGTCTATACCTTTCACCTGCGCGGCGGCGTCCGCTTTCACGACGGTACGGCCTTCGATGCCCGCGACGTGAAATTCAGCCTCGACCGCGCCCGCGACGAGACCAGCCAGAACGCGCAAAAGGCGCTCTTCGCCGGGATCGAGAGCGTCGAGGCGGTGGACGACCTGACCGCGCGCGTCACGCTCAAGGCGCCGGATGGCGGTTTCCTGTTCAACATGGCCTGGGGCGACGCGGTGATCGTGGCGCCCGAGAGCATCACCGAGATCAAGCAGAAACCCATCGGCACCGGCGCCTTTCGGTTCGAGGACTGGGTGCAGGGCGACCGCATCACGCTGGTACGCAACCCGGATTACTGGGGCACGCCGGCGCGGCTGGAGCGGGCGACGTTCAAGTTCATCTCGGACCCGACGGCGGCCTTTGCCGCGGTGATGGCCGAGGACGTGGATGCATTTCCCACCTTTCCCGCGCCCGAGAACCTGCCGCAGTTCGAGGCCGATCCGCGGTTCCAGGTGCTGGTCGGAACCACCGAGGGCGAAACCATCCTGGCCATCAACAACAAGCTCAAGCCGCTCGACGACGTGCGCGTGCGCGCGGCCATCGCGCACGCCATCGACCGGCAGGCGATCGTCGACGGGGCGATGTTCGGCCTCGGCACCCCGATCGGCACCCATTTCGCCCCGCACCACCCCGATTATGTCGACCTGACCGGACTGTCGGGATACGACCCCGAGCTGTCGAAAAAACTGCTGGCCGAGGCGGGGCTCGCCGACGGGTTCGCCACCACGCTCAAGCTGCCGCCGCCATCCTACGCCCGCCGCGGCGGAGAGATCGTCGCGGCGCAGCTTCGCGCGGTCGGGATCGAGACCAGGATCACCAACCTGGAATGGGCGCAATGGCTCGAGGAGGTGTTTCGCGGCAAGGATTTCGGGCTGACCATCGTCAGCCATACCGAGCCCTTCGACATCGGCATCTACGCGCGCCCCGACTATTATTTCCAGTATGACAGCGCCGAATTCCGGGAACTGAATGCCGCCCTGACCGCCGAAACCGACCCCGCCAGGCGGTCGGAGCTGCTGGCGGCGATGCAGCGCCGGATCGCCGAGGATCACGTCAACGCATACCTGTTCCAGCTGGCCACGCCGACGGTGGCCAACGCCAAGCTGCGCGGGCTGTGGACCGACGCGCCGACGCAGGCCACCGATCTGACCGGCGTCTACTGGGCGGAATGACCGGCTGCCGCCGGGGCGTTCGGGAATCGATGCAACAGCAGGGGCGCCGATGCTGCGCTATGCCCTCAGACGGCTGATTTCGCTGGGCGTGACGCTGCTGGTGGCCTCGGTCGTGATTTTCTTGGCGCTCGAGGTCGTGCCCGGCGATCCGGCGGCCTACATGCTGGGCGTCAACGCGCAGCCCGACACGCTGGCGGCATTGCGCGCCGAGCTGGGGCTGGATCGGGCGCCGCCGGCGCGCTACGCGGCCTGGGTCGGCGGCATGCTGACCGGCGATCTGGGGCTGTCCTACACCTATCGCACGCCGGTGGCGGGCATGATCGCCGAGCGGCTGCAGGTCAGCCTGCCGCTGGCGCTCTATGCGCTGGGGCTTTCCACCCTGATCGCCTTTCCTGCCGGCATATGGGCGGCGGCCCGGCGCGGATCGGCGGTCGACGTGGCGGTGATGGGGGTGACGCAGCTGGGTGTGGCGATCCCGAATTTCTGGTTCGCGATGCTGATGGTGCTGGTCTTTTCCATCAACCTGCGCTGGTTTTCCGCCGGCGGCTTTCCGGGGTGGGAGGCCGGGTTCGGCGCGGGGCTGAAGGCGCTGACGCTGCCCGCCGTCGCGCTGGCGCTGCCGCAGGCCAGCATCCTGGCGCGGGTCATGCGCTCGGCGCTGATCGAGACCCTGGGCGAGGATTACATCCGCACCGCCCGCGCCAAGGGGCTGAGCCGGCGGCAGGCGATGTGGGGACATGCGCTGCGAAACGCCATGATCCCGGTGCTGACCATCGTCGGGCTGCAGTTCTCGTTCCTGCTGGCCGGGGTGATCATCATCGAGAACGTCTTTTTCCTGCCCGGGCTGGGGCGGCTGGTCTTTCAGACGATCGCGGCGCGCGACCTGATCGTGGTCGAATCGGTGGTGATGTTCCTGGTCTTTGCCGTGGTGGCGGTGAACTTCGCCGTCGACCTGGCCTATGCCTGGGTCGACCCCAGGCTGCGGGGGCGGCGATGAGGGCGGGGCTGATCCTGGGCGCCGGGCTGGCCGGCGTCTTTGTCGCGGCGGCGCTGGTGTCGTTTGCCTGGGTGCCGCACGATATCGGCGTGCTCGACATCGCCGCCCGGCTGCGCCCGCCCACCGCCGCGCACCCGCTGGGGACCGATCATTTCGGCCGCGACATCCTGTCGATGATCATGATCGGGGCGCGCACCTCGATCGCGGTGGCGCTGGTTGCCGTGGGCATCGGCATCGGCGCCGGCGTGCCGCTGGGGCTGTGGGCGGCGGCGCGGCGGGGCAGCCTCGTGGACGAGGCGATCAGCCGGGCCAATGATCTGGTCTTTGCCTTTCCCAGCCTGCTGATCGCGGTGATGATCACCGCCGTCTTTGGCCCCAGCGCGGTGAACGCCATCGTCGCCATCGGCATCTTCAATGTCCCGGTCTTTGCCCGTCTGGCGCGCGGCGCGGCGATGAGCCTGTGGACCCGAGACTATATCCTGGCGGCGCGGGTCGCCGGCAAGGGCGGCTTTCGCATCAGCGCCGAGCACATCCTGCCCAACCTCGCCAGCCTGCTGATCGTGCAGGGCACGATCCAGTTCAGCCTCGGCATCCTGGCCGAGGCGGGGCTGAGCTATGTCGGCCTCGGCGCCCAGCCGCCGGTGCCGAGCTGGGGGCGGATGCTGGCCGACAGCCAGACGATGATCGCCATCGCCCCGCACATGGCGCTGTTTCCGGGGCTGGCGATCCTGCTGACGGTGCTGGGGCTCAACCTGATGGGCGACGGGCTGCGCGACCTGCTCGACCCCAGGCTGCGCGGTCGGGGGCCATGACGCTGCTGGCGATAGAGGAACTGGAGCTGAGCATCGGCGCGGTGCCGGTGCTGCACGGGGTCACGCTGGACGTGGGGGCGGGAGAGATCGTCGGCGTGATCGGCGAATCGGGCAGCGGCAAGTCGATGACGGCGCTGGCGGCGATGCGGCTGCTGCCGCGGGGGGCGCGGGCGCGCGGGCGCATCCGGCTGGCCGGGCATGACATGCTGGCGCTGTCCGAGCGTCGGCTTTGCCGTATCAGGGGGCGCGAGGCCGGCATGGTGTTCCAGGAACCGATGACCGCGCTCAACCCGCTGCACAGCATCGGCCGGCAGGTGGCCGAAACCATCCGCATCCACGAACGTATCGGCCGCGCCGGGGCGATGGCGCGGGCGGCGGATGCGCTGGAGCGGGTCGATATGCCGGCGGACCGTTTTCCCCCGGCCCGCTTTCCGCATGAGCTGTCGGGCGGGCAGCGCCAGCGGGTCGGCATCGCCATGGCGATCGCGCTGCGCCCGAGGCTGCTCATTGCCGACGAGCCCACCACCGCGCTCGACGTCACAACCCAGGCCGGGGTGCTGCGCCTCATCCGGCGGCTGGTGGACGAGGACGGGATGGGTTGCCTGCTGATCAGCCACGATCTGGGCGTGGTCGCCGACATCGCCGACCGCATCGTCATCATGCGCGCGGGGCGGGTGGTGGAAAGGGGCCGGTTCGACACCCTGTCGCACCCCTATTCGCGCGCCCTGCTGGCGGCATCGGCCCATCTGCCGCCGCGGGACACGCGCCCGGCCGGTCCGCCGCTGCTGCAGGTCGGCGGCGTGGTGCGCGACTATCCCGCCCCGCGCCGGGGCTGGCTGGGCCGGCCGGGGCGGTTTCGTGCCGTCGACGGGGTCAGCTTCGACATCGCGCGGGGCGAGAATGTCGGGCTGGTGGGCGGGTCCGGCTGCGGCAAGTCCACGCTGGCGCGCGCCATCCTCGGGCTGGAAGAGGTGCAGGCGGGCGACATCCGGCTGGACGGGCAGCCGGTTTTCGACGGCCATCGCGCCAACCGCGCGGTGCGCCGGCGCATGCAGGCGGTGTTCCAGGACCCTTACGGCAGCTTCAACCCCCGCCACCGGGTTTCGCGGCTGGTGGCCGAGCCTTTTCACCTGCTCGACGATGCCCCCCGCGGCGCGGCGCGCGAGGCGGCGGTGGCCGAGGCGCTGCAAAGCGTCGGGCTGGACCCCGGGGACCGGCACAAGTACATCCACGAGTTTTCCGGCGGCCAGCGCCAGCGCATCGCCATCGCCCGCGCATTGGTGATCCGGCCCGAGCTGATCGTGCTGGACGAGGCGGTCAGCGCGCTCGATGTCCGGGTGCGGGCGCAGATACTCGACCTGCTGGCCGATCTCGGCCGCCGCTACGGGCTGACCTACCTCTTCATCAGCCATGACCTGTCGGTGGTGCGCAACGTCACCGACCGGGTGCTGGTGATGCAGGCGGGCCGCATCGTCGAGGAGGGTCCGACCGAGGAGGTATTCGCGAAGCCGCGGCACGCCTACACGCGAGCGCTGATCGAGGCGGTACCGGCATTGCCCGAGGCGGGTTGACTTTTGCCCCGTCCCGGACTTGATCCGGGACCTCGCGGCTCAACGCCGAGGCCCCGGCGCGGAGGCCGGGGCGCGGGTTGGTGTTCCGTTGCCGCCGGAAAGGGGCTAGCAAGTATCCTGACGGTAAGGGAGAAACAACATGCGGCTGGCAGGCAGGACGGCCATCGTCACCGGCGGCGCCAGCGGTTTCGGCGAGGGCATCGTGCGCAAGTTCCTCGCGGAGGGCGCACAGGCGATGATCGCCGACATCAACGGCAAGGGCGCGGCGCAGCTGGCCGAAGAGCTGGGCGTATTCGCCTGTGCCGTCGACGTCTCCGACCCCGCCAGCGTGGCCGGTATGGCGCAGGCGGCGGAAAAGACGTTCGGCGTGCCCGACATCGTCGTCAACAATGCCGGCATCACCCACCTGCCGCAGCCGCTGGAGGATGTGAGCGAGGCCGATTTCGACCGCGTTCTGGCGGTCAATTGCAAGTCGGTCTACCTGACCGCGCGCGCCTTCGTCCCGAAGATGAAGGCGCGCGGCAGCGGTGCGATCCTGAATGTCGCCTCGACCGCCGGGGTCAGCCCGCGGCCGCGGCTGAACTGGTACAACGCATCGAAGGGCTGGATGATCACCGCGACACGGGCGATGGCGGTCGAACTGGCGCCGCTTGGCATCCGGGTCAACGCGCTCAACCCGGTGGCGGGCGAAACCCCGCTGCTGAAAAGCTTTCTCGGAGAGGACACGCCGGAGATGCGGGCGAAATTCCTCGCCACCATCCCGATGGGGCGGTTCTCGACCCCGCGGGACATCGGCAACGCGGCGGCGTTCTTGTGCTCGGACGAGGCGGCGATGATCACCGGCGTGTGCCTCGAGGTCGATGGCGGGCGCTGCATCTGAGGGGGCACCCTGCACGAGACAGGGCTCGGAGCCGAACACCGTCCTCAGGTCAACGCGTCGCAAATGTCGGTTTGCATCCGTTCGACCGCCATCTGAAGGTCGGCAATGAATGCGCGGCCTACCATGGATTGCGTTGCGTATCCGGGCGTCAGGATCGAAACGCTGTTCGATATCCGCGGCCGGAAACGCCGGATCGACAAGCGGTCGGGTTCCGGCGCCTGCAGAAGGTGGCTGTAGGCCGTGATCATGTCGCAGACCATCGCGCAGGCGCCGGCCGCGACGAATTGAAGGCCGGGCAGGAAGGTCCGAAGCTCCAGCCGCTTGTTGAACCGGCT
>CAZNMK010000157.1:0-6755 GCA_964574045.1 uncultured Roseovarius sp.
TCGCCATCTCGACCGAGGAGACGCGCTATTACCTCAATGGCGTCTACATGCACGTGGCCGAAAGCGACGGCGGCAAGGTGCTGCGCTGCGTCGCCACCGACGGCCACCGCCTGGCCCGCGTCGATGCCGACCTGCCCGAGGGCGCGGCCGACATGCCCGGCGTGATCGTGCCGCGCAAGACCGTGGGCGAGCTGCGCAAGCTCTTGGATGACGACGAGGCGCAGATCGCGGTGTCGGTCTCGGAAACCAAGGTGCGCTTCGCCACCCCCGACATCACCCTGACGTCGAAGGTGATCGACGGCACGTTCCCCGACTACACCCGCGTCATCCCCGCCGGCAACACCCGCAAGCTGGAGGTCGACGCCAGCGATTTCGCCCATGCCGTCGACCGGGTGGCGACGGTCAGTTCGGAACGCTCGCGCGCGGTCAAGCTGACGCTGGACGAGGACCGGCTGGTGCTGTCCGTGAACGCCCCCGACAGCGGCAACGCCGAAGAGGAACTGGCCGTGGCCTATGGCGACGAACGGCTGGAGATCGGCTTCAACGCCAAGTACCTGCTGGAGATCGCCAGCCAGATCGACCGCGAGAACGCGATCTTTCTGTTCAATTCCGCCGGCGACCCGACGCTGGTGCGCGAGGGCAACGACACCAGCGCCGTCTACGTCGTGATGCCGATGCGGGTCTGAATCGGCTGCGCCGATGCCTGCGGCGCGAGTATTTTCGGCAAAGATGAAAGGGCGGGAATGCCCGGGCTCTACCTGTCGCGCCTGACCCTGTCGCATTTCCGGTCGCACCGGCACGCGGCGCTGGCACCCGATGCGCGGCCGGTGGTGCTCTATGGTCCCAACGGCGCGGGCAAGACCAACATGCTCGAGGCGGTGTCGCTGTTTTCCCCCGGCCGTGGGCTCAGGCGCGCGGCGGCGCAGGACATGGTGCGCCGGCCCGGCGGCCCGGGCTGGAAGGTGACCGGCGTGCTGCAGTCGCTGGGCCGGGTGCACGAGGTCGAAATCCGGTCCGAGGGCGGCCAGCCCCGGCAGCTGCGCATCGACGGCAAGGCGGCGGCGCAGGCGGCGCTGGGGCGCATCGCGCGGGTGCTGTGGCTGGTGCCCAGCATGGACCGGCTGTGGATCGAGGGCGCCGAGGGGCGGCGGCGCTTCCTCGACCGCATGACGATGAGCTTCGTCCCCGATCACGCCGAGGCGACGCTGGCCTACGAGAGGGCCATGCGCGAACGCAACCGCCTGCTCAGGGACCAGGTGCGCGACGGCCACTGGTACGTGGCGCTGGAACGGCAGATGGCCGCGGCGGGCCTTGTCATCCACCGCAACCGGCAGGCGGCGCTGGAGCGGTTGCAGGCGGCGCAGGGCGCGGCCGAGACCGCCTTTCCCGCCGCCGGGCTGGAACTGGTCGCGGGCGAGGGCGGGATGCCCGAGGCAGAGCCCGATTTCCGCGACGCCCTGCATTCGGGCCGGGCGCGCGACATCGCCGCCGCGCGCACCCTGACGGGCCCCCACCGGACCGATCTGGAGGCGGTCTATACCGCAAAAGGGGTGCCGGCGGCGGCCTGTTCCACCGGCGAGCAGAAGGCGCTGCTCATTTCGCTGATCCTTGCCAATGCCCGCGCCCTGGCGCAGGAATTCGGTGCGCCGCCGCTGCTGCTGCTGGACGAGGTCGCGGCCCATCTCGACGCCGCCCGCCGCGCCGCGCTGTATGACGAGGTCTGCGCCCTGGGCGCCCAGGCCTGGATGACCGGCACCGGGCCGGAGATGTTCGCGGATCTGGGCGGCCGCGCGCAGTATTACGAAGTGACCGAAACCGGCTGCGAACGCCGCATCGAACAGGAGGGGCCGACATCATGACGCAGAATGCCGACATCAGGACCGGGGGCTGCCTTTGCGGCGCGGTACGTTTTCGGACCGAAGGCCCGCTGCGCGAGGTCGTCGCCTGCCATTGCGGCCAGTGCCGGCGGCAGACGGGGCTCTATTATGCCGCCACCAACGTCGACAACGACCGGATTACCGTCGAGGGCGGCGAGGCGATCGCCTGGTATCGCGCTTCGGACCGGGCAAGGCGCGGATTCTGTTCGCGCTGCGGCTCGGCCCTGTTCTGGTGCGAGGACGGCGCGGATACGACGTCGGTCCTGGCCGGGGCGTTCGACCAGCCGACGGGTCTGAGACTGACGGAGCACATATTCTGCGCCGACAAGGGCGATTTCTACGACATCGCCGACGGCCTGCCGCAATATCCGGGTTCCCGGTCCGGTTCGGCCGCGGGCGGCCAGACATGACCGCGGCGTCAAGCCTGACCGCTCAGCGCGTGAGCCTCATCACCCTTGGCGTGGCCGATCTGGACCGGGCAAAGGCGTTTTATGCCGCGCTCGGCTGGATCCCGGCCGAGGAACCCGACGGGGTGGCCTTCTACCAGTTGTCCGGCCTCGTTCTGGGCCTCTTCGGGAAAGAGGCGCTGGCCGCCGATCAGGGCCGCGCGGGCGCCGCGCTGGGCACCGGGGCGATGACGCTGGCGCAGAACTTTCCGACCGAGGCAGAGGTCGACGCCGCGTATCGGGCGGCGCTCGACGCCGGGGCGACGCCGCTCAAGCCCCCGCAAAAGGTGTTCTGGGGCGGCTATTCGGGCTATTTCGCCGACCCCGACGGCCATGTCTGGGAACTGGCGATGAACCCGTTCTGGCCGCTCTCGGATGACGGCACGCTGGCCCTGCCGGAGGCCGGATGACCCTGTCGCCCGCCGATCTGGCGCTCTATGCCGGGGCGCTTTTCATCCTGTTCATCACCCCGGGACCGGTCTGGCTGGCGATGCTGGCGCGCACGCTGTCGGGCGGCACGCGGGCGGCGGTGCCGCTGGCGCTGGGGGTGGTGGCGGGCGATGTGATGTGGTCGCTTCTGGCGGTGCTGGGGGTCAGCTGGGTGGTATCGGTCTTCGGCGGGGTTATGGCCGCGCTCAAGCTGGTGGCGGTGGTCCTCTTCGCGGGCATGGGCGCGCTGCTCATCCGCCATGCCGACCGGACCATCGCCGCCGACAGCCGGCTGACGCGGCCGGGTGCCTGGGCGGGGTTCATGGCCGGGCTGGCGGCGATCCTCGGCAATCCCAAGGCGATCCTCTTCTACATGGGCGTGCTGCCGGGGTTCTTCGACCTGACCCGGGTCACGCCGCCCGACATCGCCGCCGTGGTCGCGTTGTCGGCGCTGGTGCCGTTTTTGGGCAATATCGGGCTGGCGATGTTCGTCTCGCGGCTGCGGCGGCTGATGACGTCGCCCCGAGCGCTGAGGCGCACCAACATCGCGGCGGGCTGGCTGCTGATCGCGGTGGGCGCGGCGATTGCGCTGACATGAGCGCATGCGCCCGGCGCGGCACACAAAATATTGTGTCCTGCGCGTGACATTGCCCGCGGGAAATCGTATAAAATCGCAGCTTACACGAGGGTGGCTTGCATGGCAGAAGCAGTCCCGGCGCCGGAAGAATATGGCGCCGATTCCATCAAAGTTCTCAGGGGGTTGGAGGCGGTTCGCAAACGTCCTGGCATGTATATCGGCGATACCGACGACGGCTCGGGCCTGCACCACATGGTCTACGAGGTGGTGGACAACGGCATCGACGAGGCGCTGGCGGGCCATGCCGACGAGGTCAGCGTCACCATCCATGCCGATTCCAGCGTTTCGGTCAGCGACAACGGCCGCGGCATTCCGGTGGAACTGCACGAGGAAGAGGGCGTGTCGGCGGCCGAGGTGATCATGACCCAGCTCCATGCCGGCGGCAAGTTCGACCAGAACTCCTACAAGGTGTCGGGCGGGCTGCACGGCGTCGGCGTGTCGGTGGTGAACGCGCTCAGCGACTGGCTGGAACTGCGCATCTGGCGCGGCGGCAAGGAACACCTGGCCCGCTTCGAGGGCGGCGATACGGCCGAGCATCTGCGCGTCACGGGCGACGCCGGCGGCAGGCGCGGCACCGAGGTCCGGTTCCTGGCCTCGCTCGATACCTTCTCGAACCTCGATTACAGCTTCGAGACGCTCGAGCGCCGGCTGCGCGAGCTGGCGTTCCTCAATTCCGGGGTCCGCATCCTGCTGCGCGACGAACGCCCGGCCGAGCCGCTGGAAACCGCCCTGCATTACGAAGGCGGGGTGCGCGAGTTCGTGCGCTACCTCGACCGCCACAAGGCGCCGATGCTGCCAGAGCCGATCTTCATCGCCGGCGAGCGCGACGGCATCGCCGTCGAGGTCGCGATGTGGTGGAACGACAGCTATCACGAGACCGTGCTGCCCTTTACCAACAACATCCCCCAGCGCGACGGCGGCACCCACCTGGCGGGCTTTCGCGGCGCGCTGACGCGGGTATTGCAGCGCTATGCCGCCGAGAGCGGGATCGCCAGGAAGGAAAAGGTCACCTTCACCGGCGACGATGCCCGCGAGGGGCTGACCTGCGTGCTGTCGGTCAAGGTGCCCGATCCGAAGTTCTCCAGCCAGACCAAGGACAAGCTGGTCAGTTCCGAGGTCCGCCCGGCGGTCGAGGGGCTGGTCGGCGAAAAGCTGGGCGAGTGGCTGGAGGAAAACCCCAACGAGGCGAGGTTGGTCGTCGGCAAGATCGTCGAGGCGGCGCTGGCGCGCGAGGCGGCGCGCAAGGCGCGCGAGCTTACCCGCCGCAAGACCGCGATGGACGTCAACTACCTGGCCGGCAAGCTCAAGGATTGTTCCGAGAAAGACCCCGCCAAGACCGAGCTCTTCCTCGTCGAGGGCGACAGCGCCGGCGGCTCGGCCCAGACCGGGCGCGACCGCGCCACCCAGGCGGTGCTGCCGCTCAGGGGCAAGATACTGAATGTCGAACGGGCGCGCTTCGACCGGATGCTGTCGAGCCAGGAGATCGGCAACCTGGTGATGGCGCTCGGCACCGGCATCGGGCGCGACGAGTTCGACATCTCGAAGCTGCGCTACCACAAGATCGTCATCATGACCGACGCCGATGTCGACGGCGCCCATATCCGCACGCTGCTTCTGACCTTCTTCTACCGGCAGATGCCGGAGCTGATCGAGCACGGGCATCTCTTCATCGCCCAGCCGCCGCTCTACAAGGTGACGCGCGGCAAGTCCGAGGTCTATCTCAAGGATCACGCCGCGCTCGAGGATTACCTGATCCGCCAGGGCGCCGAGGACGCGATCCTGCGGCTCGGATCGGGAGAGGAGATCACCGGGCCGGATCTGGTGCGCGTGGTCGAGGAGGCGCGCCAGGTCCGGCGCATCCTCGATGCCTTTCCGACCCATTATCCGCGCCACATTCTCGAGCAGGCGGCGATCGCGGGGGCGTTCCTGCCCGGCCGCGCCGATGCCGATCCGGCGGGCCTGGCGGCGGCGGTGGCGGCGCGGCTCGACCTCATCGCGCTCGAATACGAGCGTGGCTGGCAGGGGCGCGCGACGCAGGACCGGGGGATCCGCCTAACCCGCGTGGTCCGCGGGGTCGAGGAGATGCGCACGCTCGACGGGCCGGTGCTGCGCGGCGGCGAGGCGCGGCGGCTGGGCCAGCTCGCCCAGGGCTTGCCGGAGGTCTATGCCCGGCCCGCGCAACTGGTGCGCAAGGATCGCGTGCAGGCGGTTCACGGCCCTCTCGACCTGCTCGACGCGGTGCTGAAGGAGGGCGAGAAGGGGCTCACGCTGCAACGCTACAAGGGCCTCGGAGAGATGAACCCCGGCCAGCTGTGGGAAACCACGCTCGACCCCGAGGCGCGCACGCTCTTGCAGGTGAGGATCGACGACGTGGCCGAGGCCGACGACCTGTTCACCAAGCTGATGGGCGACGTCGTCGAGCCGCGGCGCGAGTTCATCCAGGAAAACGCACTCGACGTCGCGAATCTGGATTTCTGAGGCAGTGCAGGTTCGGGCGATTGTTGCACTCCGCCTATTGCGGAGGACGGGGCTGTTGCGAGGTCTTTATGCGGAGTTACCGGCAGCGCATCGCCCCCACCGCGTTTGGGGCCAATGTCCGCCCGGCGGGACAAAGCACTAATTCTTCGCGGATGCACCGAAGTCGGCTTTTTCCTCGGAGCATGTAGGTGCCCGGCACAAATCTCTGCGCTACATCGCCCGTAGCATTCCTGCCCCATTGTAAAGCTATTTTGACGCACCTCTACCGCCAAGATGGACAGGAGTCACATCCTGGCTACAATCGCTGAAAAAATGGAGGCGCCAAGATGGCTGAGAGCTTACAGACAGAAGAGCCAATATTCACAATCGGTTACGAGAAATCCACCGTTGAAGAATTTATCAGCCGCTTGGCCGATGCAGAAATCGAGTTGCTGGTGGACGTGCGCGAATTGCCCCTATCGCGCAAGAAAGGCTTCTCAAAGAACGGACTCAATGCCGCCGTCAGAGAAGTGGGCATAGACTACTTGCACGTGAAGGCACTAGGCGACCCCAAGCCGGGGAGGGAAGCCGCGCGCGCTGGCAACCATGACCTGTTTTTACAGATTTTCACGCAGCACCTAGAAGGCGAAGACGCGCAGACAGCTCTGACCGAGCTTGCTGATACCGTTAAGGGCAAACGGGTCTGTCTGACCTGTTTCGAGCGCCACCATGAAGGCTGTCACCGCAAGATCGTCGCTGAGCGCTTGTCCGCGCTCGTGGGCGCGCCGATTGAGCATATCGCCGTGAACTGACCTTTGAGCGACTGGCAAGACCCTGTCGAAGTCTGTGTGATCGTCAAGGCTGCCCCCGAGACGGGGCAGACCCACGGCGAAACAGTCTGCGTTGCCG
>CAZNMK010000158.1:0-6705 GCA_964574045.1 uncultured Roseovarius sp.
CCGCCCGTCGCGCCAGCGACGGGCACGCGCCCGCCCGCCCCCAAGGCGGGCGCGTGCCCGCTATCGAACCGTTTCCAGTTGAACGCGACATGCCCTTGCGAACGGGCGTATTTGCCGCCGCGGCGTCATGGCCGTTGCCACGGGCCGTCATCGGGTGCCAAGATGCGCCCACGCAATAGCCCGGAAAACGGGGACCGCGGCCGGTGAACCGGATAGGGAGGAGAAACACCATGAAGATCGTGACGAAAGCAATGCAGGCGGCGCTGGTCGCCGCCATGGCCGCGGGCCTGGGTACCGCCGCCCCGGCGCAGGAGGTGACGCTGAAGATGCACCAGTTCCTGCCGCCGCAGGCCAGCGCCCCCAGCAAGGTGCTGGTGCCCTGGGCCGAACGCATCGAAACGGCCTCGGGCGGGCGCATCAAGATCGACCACTACCCGGCGATGCAGCTGGGCGGCAAGCCGCCGGAACTGGCCAGCCAGGTGGTCGACGGCGTCGCCGACATCATCTGGACGGTGGCGGGTTATACCCCCGGCCGCTTTCCGCAGGCCGAGGTGTTCGAGCTGCCCTTCATCATGACCAACGCCGAGGATACCTCGCGCGCGTTCTGGGACTATGCCGAGGCCAACATGATGGACAGCGATTTCGCGGACATGAAGATCCTCGGCGTCTGGGTTCACGGCCCCGGCGTGTTTCATTCCAGCAAGCCGATCAAACAGCTTTCCGATCTCAACGGGATGAAGGTGCGCGGGCCGACGCGGATCATCACCGGGATGCTGGGCGAACTGGGTGCGACGCCGGTGGGCATGCCGGTGCCGGCGCTGCCCGAATCGCTGTCCAAGGGCGTCATCGACGCCGCGGTCGTGCCGTGGGAGGTGACGCAGGCGCTGAAGATCGCCGAACTGGTCGATTACCACACCACCTTCGGCGACGAGGCGCTTTACACCACCGCCTTCATCTTTGCCATGAACAAGCAGAAATACGACAGCCTGCCCGATGATCTCAAGGCGATCATCGACGCCGATTCCGGTGCCGATCTCTCGGCCCTGGGCGGCAAGATGATGGCCGAGGCCGACGGTCCGGCGCGCCAGATCGCGGTGGACCGCGGCAACACCATCTTCGATCTGTCGCCCGAAGAGGCGGCGGAGTGGAAAGCCGCCGCCGCCGGCGTCGAGGCCAGCTGGATCGCCGAGATGAACGAAAAGGGCTTTGACGGGCAGGCGCTGGTCGATCAGGCCAGGGCGCTGATCGCGCAGCACAGCCAGTAGACGGGCCGACTGCCCCGGCGCGCGTGCGTGCCGGGGCATCGGCGGGGCAGGGGCACGATGGGCAAGCTCTTTCAGGCGCTGGCGCGCGGCATGGCGGTTCTCGGCGGCACGGTGCTGAGCCTCTTGGTGCTGCTGACCTGCCTGTCGGTCGCCGGGCGGGTGCTGAACACCGCGCTGCACGGCGAGGTGGCGCAATCGCTGATGCCGGGGTTGGCCGAGCGGCTGCTGGGCTGGGGCGTCGGCCCGATCTTGGGCGATTTCGAGCTGGTCGAGGCCGGCATGGCCTTTGCCATCTTCGCCTTTCTGCCGCTGTGCCAGATCGCCGGGGCGCATGCCAGCGTCGACATTTTCACGTCCCGCCTGCCGCCGCGCGCGCGCCGCGCGCTGGAGGCGGGTATAGATTGCGTCTTTGCCGCGGTGCTGGTCCTGATCGCCTGGCAGCTCTGGCTGGGACTGCTCGACAAGATGCGGTACAACGAAACCACCTACCTGCTGCAGTTTCCCATCTGGTGGGCCTATGCGGCCAGCCTTGTCGCCGCGGCGGTGGCGGCGCTGACGGGGGTCTGGGTGGCGCTGGCGCGCCTCGTCGAAAGCGTCACCGGGCGGGCCGTCCTGCAAGGCGATGCGGGGCCCGAGGCGTGAGCGATCTCGCCATCGGCCTGGTCTCGTTCCCGGTTCTGCTGGGGCTCATATTCCTGCGGGTGCCGATCGGGCTGGCGATGTTCCTGGTGGCGCTGGGCGGGCTCTATGCCGTGACCGACGGCATGGCGGTGGCGCTGTCGCGGCTCAAGAACGAACCCTTCTCGACCTTTTCCAGCTATTCGCTGTCGATCGTGCCGATGTTCCTGCTGATGGGCCATTTCGCGACGCTGGGAGGCATGTCGCAGGCGCTGTTCAAGGCCGCCGAGGCGTGGCTCGGCCACCGCAAGGGCGGCGTGGCGATGGCGGCGGTGGGGGCCTGCGCGGGGTTCGGCGCGATCTGCGGCTCGTCGCTGGCGACGGCGGCGACGATGGGGCAGGTGGCGCTGCCCGAACTGCGCCGGCAGGGCTATGCCGGCGGGCTCTCGACCGCCACGCTGGCCGCCGGCGGCACGCTGGGCATCCTGATACCGCCGTCGGTTATCCTGGTGATCTACGCCATCCTGACGGAACAGAACATCGCCAAGCTGTTCTTGTCGGCGGTCGTGCCGGGGGTTCTGGCGGCGGTGGGCTACATGATCACCATCGCCATCTACGTGCGCCTCGACCCCGGCGCGGCGCGGCAGCGCGAGGCGCTGCCGCTGGGCCGGCGCCTGCGCGCGCTGGTCGATGTATGGCCGGTGCTGCTGGTCTTTCTGCTGGTGGTGGGGGGCATCTACCTGGGCTGGTTCACCCCCACCGAGGGCGCCGCGGTGGGCGCCTTCGGCACCGGGCTGATCGCGCTCCTGAACGGGGGATTGACGCGGTCCACGCTCATGCGCGCCTTCTATGCCACCGCGCGCAATTCGGCGATGATCTTCTTCATCGTTCTCGGCGCGGCGCTCTACAACGGGTTTCTGGCGCTCAGTCAGGTCCCGCAGGAGCTGTCGGCCTGGGTCGTCGGCCAGGGTCTGTCGCCCTGGACGGTGCTGGCCTGCATTCTGGCGCTCTACCTGGTTTTCGGCTGCCTGATGGACAGTCTGTCGATGATCCTGCTGACGATCCCGATCTTCTTTCCGATCGTCTCGGCGCTCGATTTCGGGCTGACGGCCGAGGAAACGGCGATCTGGTTCGGCATTCTGGTGCTGATCGTGGTCGAGGTCGGCCTGATCACCCCGCCGGTGGGGATGAACCTCTTCGTCATCAACTCTATGGACCCTCGGACCCGGATACTGGACACCTACAGGGCGGTGCTGCCCTTTGTCGTCTCGGACGTCCTGCGGGTGACGCTGCTGGTGGCGGCGCCGGGGATCACGCTGTTCATGCTGCGGTGGCTGCACTGAATCCGCGGCGCGGTTTGATCTGGCGCAATCCCCGCCCGGGCATTACATGCAATACCGCGAATGTGAAACCGGAGGATGCGATCATGACGACCATTGCCGAGGCCCAGGCCGGCCGGCTGGAGCTTTTTCCGGTCACCTTCTTCGCGGTGGTGATGGGGCTCGGGGGGCTGGCGCTGGCGCTGCACGCGGCCACCCCGGCGCTGGGCCTGGGCCCGGCGGTGTCGGGGATCGCCTTCGCGGTGGCGGCGGCGGTCTTTGCGCTGATCGCGGCGATCTATCTCGCCAAGGCCGCGCGCCACCCCGGGGCGGTGGCGGCGGAATGGCGCCACCCGGTCAAGCTGGCCTTCTTTCCGGCGATCTCGATCTCGCTGTTGCTGCTGGCCACGGCGGCGCTGACCCATGCACCGCCGCTGGCGCCGCCGCTGTGGCTGGCCGGCGCCGGGCTGCACGCGGTACTGACCGTCGCCGTCGTTTCGGGCTGGATCGGCACCCGCGCCTTTCAGCACGGGCACCTCTCGCCCGCGTGGTTCATCCCGGCGGTGGGCAACGTCATCGTGCCGATCGCGGGGGTTCCGCTCGGCTTTGTCGGGCTGAGCTGGTATTTCATGGCCGTGGGGCTGCTTTTCTGGATCGTGCTCCTGACGCTGGTGTTCAACCGGCTGGTCTTTCACGATCCGCTGCCCGGTCGGCTGCAGCCGACGCTGGTGATCCTGATCGCGCCGCCGGCGGTGGCCTATGTCGCCTGGCTGCGGCTGACCGGCGGGGCCGGACCCTTTGGCGAAATCCTGCTCAACGGCGCCTATTTCTTTACCCTCGTGGTGGCGGTGCAACTGCCGCGCATCCTGCGGCTGCCCTTTGCGATGTCGTTCTGGGCGCTCAGCTTTCCCTTCGCCGCCATCGCCATCGCCAGCTTCGCCCATGCCGGCGCGGCGGGATCGGCGGTGCATTCCCTTCTGGGTGCGGGGCTTCTGGCGGTGCTGGCCGTCGTCATCGCCGCGCTCGGCCTGCGCACGTTGCAGGCGGTGGCGCGGGGCGAGATCTGCCAGCCGGAATAGGCGCCGACACCCGCCCGGCGCCGCCGGATGGATGGCGCGCGGGGCTTGACCTCGGGCCGGGGGTCGGCGCAAGTGCTGCGCAGACGCCGCCCGAGGAGACCGCCATGAGCCCGCAAGACCGCCGCATCCTGATCGCGCCCTCGATCCTGTCGGCCGACTTCGCCGATTTCGGCCGCGAGATCCGCGCCATCGAGGATCAGGGCGCCGACTGGGTGCATATCGACGTGATGGACAACCATTTCGTGCCCAACCTCACCTTCGGGCCGCAGGCGGTCGCCGCCTTCCGCCGCCATGTCAAGACCTTCATGGACGTGCATCTGATGATCTCGCCCGTGGACCCCTCGATCGAGGCCTACGCCGAGGCCGGCGCCGACATGATCACCGCCCATGCCGAGGCCGAAAGCCATATCCACCGCACCCTGCAGGCGATCCGCGCCACCGGCTGCAAGGCGGGCATATCGCTCAACCCCGGTACGCCGCTCGATCACGTCGAGTACCTGCTCGACGAGGTCGACATGGTGCTGCTGATGACGGTCAATCCCGGCTATGGCGGGCAGAAGTTCATCGCCAGCGGCATCGAAAAGACCCGCCGGCTCAAGCGGATGATCGGCGAGAGGCCGGTGCTGATCCAGGTCGATGGCGGCATCACGCCTGAGACCGCGCCGGCGGTGGTGGCCGCCGGGGCCGATGTGCTGGTGGCCGGATCGGCCGTGTTCCGGGGCGGTTCGGTGGACAAGGCGCAGGTCTACGGCGCCAACATCCGCGCGCTGCGCGAGGCCGCGATGGCGGCGATCTAGGCTGCCGGTGGCGGAACGGCGCGGCCTGCCCGCCCCGGAGCCGGCCTTTCGGTTCCGACCTGGCCGGTGCTACGGTGAAGGCAAGGCACGGAGCGGACCATGACCACGGCAGACAGGCTGACGGCGGAGATCGAGGCGCGGCGCGACGATCTGGTGGCGCTTTGCCGGTCGCTGGTGCGGATCCCCACGATCAACCCGCCGGGCCTGAACTACCGCGAGATCTGCGACCTGCTCGACCGTCGCCTGAGAGGCGCGGGATTCCGGACCGAACTGATCCGCGCGACGGGCGCGCCCGGCGACAGCGACACGTATCCGCGGCTCAACATCGTCGCCCGGCGCGAGGGGCGCCGCCCCGGCCCCTGCGTGCATTTCAATTCGCATATCGACGTGGTCGAGCCCGGCCACGGCTGGAGCGCCGACCCTTTTGCCGCCGAGTTGAAGGGCGGGCGCATCTACGGCCGCGGCGCCTGCGACATGAAGGGGGGGCTCGCGGCCAGCATCGTCGCCGCCGAGGCATTCCTGGCCGTCTGTCCCGATTTCGCCGGCGCGGTCGAGATATCCGGCACGGCGGACGAGGAATCGGGCGGCTATGGCGGCGTCGCCTACCTGGCCGAACAGGGCCGGTTCAGCCCCGGGCGGGTCGATCATGTCATCATCCCCGAGCCGCTGAACAAGGACCGGATCTGCCTGGGCCATCGCGGCGTCTGGTGGGCCGAGATCGAGACGCGGGGCGAAATCGCCCACGGCTCGATGCCGTTCCTGGGCGACTGCGCGGTGCGTCACATGGGCGCCGTCATTGCCGAGATGGAGACAAGCCTTTTCCCCGCGCTGGCAGAAAAGCGCACCGACATGCCGGTGGTGCCCGAGGGCGCGCGGCAGTCGACGCTGAACATCAACTCGATCCACGGCGGCGCGACAGAGCCCGAAGAGGGCTATACCGGCCTGCCGGCCCCCTGCGTGCCCGACCGCTGCCGCATGGTGATCGACCGCCGGTTCCTGATCGAAGAGGACATTGCCGAGGTCCAGGCGGAAATACACGCCGTGATGGAGCGGGTGCGCGACGGCCGGCCGGGGCTGGATTATCAGATCGCGGAGCTCTTCCGCGTCCTGCCCAGCATGACCGACGCCGATGCCCCGGTGGTGACCGCCGTCGGCCGCGCCATCGCGCAGGTGCTTGGCCGGCCGGCGACCCATGTCGTCAGCCCCGGCACCTATGACCAGAAGCACATCGACCGGATCGGCAAGCTGAAGAACTGCATCGCCTACGGCCCCGGTATCCTGGACCTGGCGCACAAGCCCGACGAATATGTGGGCGTCGACGACATGGTACAGTCGGCCCGGGTGATGGCGCTGGCGCTGGCCGATCTGCTGGGCGCGGACTGAACCGCTGTTCCGGCGAACGGCATCTTGTGGCGTGTCGCACCGGATCGGGTTTCCGCGGGCGCCCGGACGGCCCGCAAGCGGGTCGGACGGAATGAATTCAACTGGATGCAGCACGCCATAGCGACAGCGCCAAGCTCCGGTCGCTTCCCGTCGCTGCCCTCGTTGCAAAGGCCGGGCCGGTGCGTATCGGACGAACGACGATAGATCACCGGCCAGAAAACCTGAATCACCTCCTATCCCTATT
>CAZNMK010000159.1:0-6678 GCA_964574045.1 uncultured Roseovarius sp.
ATGCGCCCGCCCGCCCCACGGCGGGCGCATTCGCGCCCACCCGGGCGGTCGCATGGACTCCAATGTGATGCAGCACGCCCTAGACGCCGCCTAATGCGCCATCAGCACCGGCAGCGTCGCGTCCTCGAGCATGGTGCGGGTGGCGCCGCCGAAAATCGCCTCGCGAAAGCGCGAATGGCCGTAGGCGCCCATCACGATCATCTCGGCGTCCATGTCCGAGGCGTGACGCAGCAGGATGTCCGAGAGCCGCGACAGCGTCTTGGACAGAACGTCGATTTCCACCCGCACCCCGTGGCGGGCCAGGTACTGCGACAGCAGGCCCCCGGGATCGGATCGCGACGGCCCGTGCGTGGGCGGGTCGACCACCACCACATGCACCACCTCGGCCGCGCTCAGCAGCGGCAGCGCCGCGCGCACCGCCGTCAGCGCCTCGGTGCTTTCGTTCCACCCCACCATGATGCGTTTGGGCCGGGGTTGCGGTTTGGCGCTCTGCGGCACGATCAGCGCCGGCGTACTGCCCTCGAAAAGGGCCGATTCGGTGGCCGGCTCCAGTTCGACCCCGCGGCCCTCGCCATAGGGTTTGGGCAGAACCGCCAGATCGGAAAACCGCACCCGCGTGGCGACGTGGCGGCCGATATCCGCGAGCTGCGCCACTCCCGCCTCGGCCGCCCAGAGCACGTTTTCGCGCTTGAGCCGCGCGCGCACCTTTTCCTCGACCGCTTCGGCGTCCTCCTTGGCGCGCGCCAGGGTTTCCTGCAGCACCACCGCGCTGGCCCCGGCATAGTAGTACCCGGTCTGGCTGCGGTCGACG
Source organism: uncultured Roseovarius sp. (assembly GCA_964574045.1). Classification (GTDB taxonomy): domain Bacteria; phylum Pseudomonadota; class Alphaproteobacteria; order Rhodobacterales; family Rhodobacteraceae; genus Roseovarius. The sequence goes on from CAZNMK010000159.1 coordinate 812, forward strand.
CCGAGGCAGAGCACATCGAGATGGGCGTCGTACGCGGCGGCCAGCGCCACGGCGTGATCCAGCGTCTCGTCGATCAGCGCCGCGTCCGTCAGGACCGAGAAGAGACTCTTGTAGGTCATTGCGGCTTTTTCCTCCCGTTTCAGACCGATTTTGCCTTCACGCTACGCCGCCGGCCCGCCGGCCACTTTGATGCGTGTCAACTCGGCCGCGGGCGGGCGGAAAAATCCTTCGGCGGCGGGCTATTGATGCAGATCAAAGTATCCTTTGCGCCGCGGGCGCATTAGAGGGGCGGTCGGAACGTATCCGCGCGGTCGAAACGGCGCGCGGCTTGACGAGACGAGGGGACAAGACATCATGGCGAACTATGTCAAGCTGGTGGCGCTGGGGATTATCGTGCTCCTGGCGCTGATCGCGGCCAACTATGCGCGCGACCTGGCCTACATGGTGAATGCGCTGACCGTGGCCCTGGCGGCCGCGGCCGCCTTCATCTGGGTTCTGCGCAACACCGACGAGCCGGTCCTGCAAACCGATCTTTCGGGCGAATACATGGATGGCGTCGTGCGCGCGGGGGTGATCGCGACTGCACTCTGGGGCGTCGTCGGGTTCCTCGCCGGCACCTTCATCGCCTTTCAGCTGGCCTTTCCGCAGCTCAACTTCGAATGGGCCGAGGGGTATCTCAACTTCGGCCGGCTGCGGCCGCTGCACACCTCGGCGGTGATCTTCGCGTTCGGGGGCAATGGCCTCATTGCCACCTCGTTCTATGTCGTCCAGCGCACCAGCGCGGCGCGGCTCTGGGGCGGCAATCTGGCGTGGTTCGTGTTCTGGGGCTATCAGCTGGTCATCGTGCTGGCGGCATCGGGCTATCTGCTCGGCGCCACGCAGTCGCGCGAATACGCCGAGCCCGAATGGATGACCGACTGGCTGCTGACCGCGGTCTGGCTGGCCTATCTCGCGGTGTTCCTCGGCACCATCGTCAAGCGGCGCGAGCGCCACATCTACGTCGCCAACTGGTTCTATCTCAGCTTCATCGTTACCATCGCGATGCTGCATGTCGTCAACAACCTGGCGATCCCGGTCTCGATCTTCGGGTCGAAATCGGTGGCGCTCTTTTCGGGCGTGCAGGACGCGATGACGCAGTGGTGGTACGGGCACAACGCGGTGGGCTTCTTCCTGACCGCCGGGTTCCTCGGCATGATGTACTATTTCGTGCCGAAACAGGCCGAACGCCCGGTCTATTCCTACAAGCTCAGCATAATCCACTTCTGGGCGCTGATCTTCATCTACATCTGGGCCGGCCCGCACCACCTGCACTATACCGCCCTGCCCGACTGGGCCTCGACGCTGGGCATGGTCTTTTCGGTGGTGCTGTGGATGCCCTCCTGGGGCGGCATGATCAACGGGCTGATGACGCTCTCGGGCGCCTGGGACAAGCTCAGGACCGACCCGGTGATCCGCATGATGGTGATCTCGATCGGGTTCTACGGCATGTCGACCTTCGAGGGTCCGATGATGTCGATCCGCGCGGTCAACTCGCTGTCGCACTACACCGACTGGACCATCGGCCACGTCCATTCCGGCGCGCTCGGCTGGAACGGCATGATCACCTTCGGCGCGCTCTACTTCCTGGTGCCGCGCCTGTGGAACCGCGAACGGCTCTACAGCCTCTCGATGGTCAGCTGGCATTTCTGGCTCGCCACCATCGGCATCATCCTCTACGCCGCCTCGATGTGGGTCACCGGCATCATGGAGGGGCTGATGTGGCGCGAGGTCGACGCCAACGGCTTCCTCGTCAACAGCTTTGCCGATACCGTCGCCGCCAAGTTCCCGATGTACGTGGTGCGTGCGCTGGGCGGGGTGCTGTACATCACCGGCGCAATCATCATGTGCTACAACCTCTACATGACCGTCAGGCGGAGCCCGGCCATCGCGCCGACCAACTCTGTCGTTCCGGCCGAGTAAGGGGAGGGACGAAGAATGGCAATTCTCGACAAACACAAGATCCTCGAACGCAACATCACGCTGCTGACGATCTTTGCCTTCCTTGTGGTGACGATCGGCGGCATCGTGCAGATCGCGCCGCTCTTCTGGCTTGAGAACACCATCGAGGACGTCGAGGGCATGCGCCCCTACACCCCGCTGGAACTGGCCGGGCGCGACATCTACATCCGCGAGGGCTGTTACGTCTGCCACAGCCAGATGATCCGGCCGATGCGCGACGAGGTCGAACGCTACGGCCACTATTCGCTGGCGGCGGAATCGCAGTACGACCACCCGTTCCAGTGGGGGTCCAAGCGTACCGGCCCGGACCTGGCACGCGTCGGCGGGCGCTATTCGGACGAGTGGCACCTCGACCACCTGCGCGACCCGCAAGCGGTGGTGCCGGAATCGGTGATGCCGAAATACGGCTTTCTCGAGGACCGGCTGATCGAGCCCGGACACATCGCCGAGCGGCTGCGCACCGACGCGCTGGTGGGCGTGCCCTACAGCGAGGACATGATCGCCAGCGCCGCCGACGATTTCCGCGCACAGGCCGATCCCGACAGCGATTTCGACGGGCTGCTGGAACGCTATGGCGACAAGGTCAGCGTGCGCAATTTCGACCGCCAGCCGGGAATTTCCGAGGCCGACGCGCTCATTGCCTATCTGCAGATGCTGGGCACGCTGGTCGATTTCTCGACCTTCACGCCCGTGGCAAGCCGGTAAGGGGGCGGGCATGGAACACTACACCCTGTTGCGACAGTTCGCCGACAGCTGGATGCTGCTTTTCCTCTTTGCCTTCTTCATCGGCGTGGTGATCTGGGTGATGCGCCCCGGCGCCACCCACACCTACGAGGAACCCCGCAACATCCCGTTCCGGCACGAAGACAAACCCGCCCCCCGGCGCGGGACCGGCGCCAGGACCAAGGAGGCGTAAGGACGATGGCAAGGCAACCCAAACAGGAACCTCAGGAGCCGGAAACCACCGGCCACGAATGGGACGGCATCCGGGAATACAACAATCCCCTGCCGCGCTGGTGGCTGTGGGTCTTCTACGCCACCATCGTCTGGGCAATCTGGTACTCGATCGCCTATCCCGCCTGGCCGCTGATCCAGAACGCGACCGCGGGCTACAAGGGCTGGTCGACGCGCGAGAACGTGGCCGAGGCCATAGCCGAGGCCGAGGCGGCCAATGCCGCGATCAACGAACGTCTCGCCTCGGTGGAACTGACCGCCATCGCGGAGAACCCCGAGTTGCAGGCCTATGCCACCTCGGCCGGCGCGGCGGTGTTCAAGACCTGGTGCGCACAGTGCCACGGGTCGGGCGCGGCCGGCGCCAGGGGTTATCCCAACCTGCTCGACAACGACTGGCTCTGGGGCGGCACGATGGAGGACATCCACACCACCGTCACCCACGGCATCCGCAACGAGGAAGACCCCGATGCGCGCTATTCCGAGATGCCGGTCTTCGGCGACATCCTCGAAGAAGAGCAGATCGTCCAGGTCGCCAACTACGTGATGACGCTGTCGGGCGGCACCCCGCGCGATGCGGCGGCCGCGGCAGAGGGCGAAGAGGTGTACCTGGACAACTGCGCCGCCTGCCACCTCGATGACGGCAGCGGCGACATCTTCCAGGGCGCGCCGGCGCTCAATGACGCGATCTGGCTATACGGGGGCGACTTCGAGACCATCGTCGAGACCGTCACCAACAGCCGCTACGGGGTGATGCCGGCCTGGCAGACGCGCCTCAGCGAGGCCGAGATCCGCGCCGTTTCCGCCTATGTCCACCAGCTGGGCGGCGGCGAATAGCGCCACATATCCGCGGCCCCGGGCGGCGCGCGCCGCCCGCGGGCCCTGCTCTTTCTATCGCCTATCGTACCGGATCGGATGTGCTCCCGCCCCCGATCCGGGGCTTCTATACGGGCGGGGCGCGCACGGGTGTTTCCGACCGATGCGGAATTTCCCGGAGCATGTTGCGTTCAATCGGAACCACCCGTCCCGGGCTTGATCCGGGACCTCGTCCCACCGGCGCGGAGGCCCTGTCTCGGACGCCGGGGCGCGGGCGTGAATCCGATCCGTGGCAACACGCCCTAGTCATACGGAATCGTAGTTCGGCACATTGAAACCCGGGCGCAACAGAGGTTCGCGCCCGGCCCCGAGGGCGGGCGCCGTTGAACCTGGCACAGCGACGCAGTCAAGAGGAACGGGGCAACAGACTGAAACGCACCGGCTATTTCGCGCCCGCGTCGTGCCGGAGGCACGCCTTTGGCGTGACGGGGCGGGGCCGGGCGCGAACCGGATCGCAAGCGATCCGGGGACGGTCGGTCGATGTTGCGGATTCTGGATTCGGGTGACTAGAACCGGCGGCCGGCGAGATGCGCCTCGATCTCGGCGCGGGTGCGATTGTCGAAACGCTCCCCTTGCCGCCAGTGCGAGATCGTCTCGCGCGGTTCCTGATCCTCGATCCGGGTGGCGGTGGTGAACGATCTTGCAAGAATTCCAAGCATGATACTGTTTCCTTCTGCTGATTCCTTCCTTTCAATATGGCCTGTCAGGCGTCATCCTGCGACTCAGGAATATTTCTGAAATGTAAGACAGGCTTTCATGATCGACTGGCGCTCCATGCCGCCGCTTGCGGCCCTCAGGGCGTTTTCGGCCTTTGCCGAGACCGGGTCGGTGCAGCGCGCCGGCGAGCGGCTGAATGTCAGCCACGCCGCCATCAGCCAGCAGCTGCGCGCGATCGAAACGCATATGGGCGTTGCGCTGCTCGACCGTTCGGCACGGCGGCTGACGCTGACGGCGCAGGGCAGGCAGCTGGCCGACGCGCTGTCGGCGGGCTTCGGCACCATCGCGCGCGGCGTCGAGGATATCTCGGGCGCCGGCGCCGACCGGCCGGTGCAGGTGACCACGACGCCGGGTTTCGCGGCGCAGTGGCTGATGCCGCGGATGCTGGATTTCCGCCTCCGCCATCCCGACATCGGCGTGATGATCAACCCGACGCCGGACCTGGTGATGCCGGAACCGGGCGGCATCGACATCGCCATCCGCCACGGAATGGGCAGCTGGCCGGGGGTCGAGGCCGAATGCCTGTTCGTCACCCGCCTGGTGGTGGTGGCGGCGCCGTCGCTGGTGGGCGAACATGCGATTTCCGATCCCGCCGACCTGGCCGCGCTGCCCTGGGTGCAGGAATACGGTACCAGCGAATCGACCGACTGGCTGGCCGGCAAGGGGCTGGCCGCCGCCCGCGTGGGTGCGATAACGATGGTGCCCGGCAACCTGATGCTGGAAGGGGTGCGCCAGGGCCAGGGCGTGGCGCTGCTGATCCGGCAATGGGTCGAGGACGACATCGCCGCCGGGCGCCTGCGGCTGCTGTTCGAAGAGCCCGAGGAAAGCGGGTACTACATCGTCACCCGCCCGGGCGGTGTGCCACGTCCGCCGGTGCGGGCCTTCATCAAATGGCTGAAGTCCCAGGCGGCAGAGGATACCGGGCCGGACACCGGCTAAAGCATGTCGCGCCCGATCGGAATCGCCCGCCCCCAAGGCGGGCGCGTTCCGCGCCCCCCCGGGCGGCCGCGTGCCGGTCGTCGAGCCGATTCCAATTGAACGCAACACGCCCTAATTGGTCAGTGCCGGAGTCACAATTTGACGCATGTCAATGCCGCGCCAAATGCGAGATGACAGAAGGCAACGTGGACCGCAGGCGCCAGTGGAGTAATACCGTGGCAGATCCCCAACCGAGCACCGGACCCAGTCTCTACGCCGCCCGCGAGCCGGTCTTTCCCAGGCGCGTCACGGGCAAGTTCCGCAACCTCAAATGGGCGATCATGGCGGTCACGCTGGGCATCTACTACGTCACCCCCTGGCTGCGCTGGGACCGCGGCCCCGAACTG
>CAZNMK010000160.1:0-6669 GCA_964574045.1 uncultured Roseovarius sp.
CCTCGCGCCGCTCGGCAGCGGTGAGACCGGCATAGTTGCCCAGCGGTTCGCCGACGATGTCTCCCGCGCGCATGCGCTGGTTGAGCGAGGCGTAGGGATCCTGAAAGATCACCTGCATCTGCCGGCGGTAGGGATGCATCTCGCGGCGGGAAATACCGGTGATGTCCTTGCCCTTGAGCAGGATACGCCCGCTGGTCGGATCCTCGAGGCGCAGGATCACCTTGCCGGTGGTGGACTTGCCGCAGCCCGACTCGCCGACGATGCCGAGGGTCTCGCCCTTGCCGACCGAGAACGACACCCCGTCGACGGCATAGACGCGCGCCTGCTCGCGGTTGCGCAGCCCGCCGCGGATCGGAAAGTGCTTGGTCAGTTCCACGACCTCTAGAAGGGGGGGCTCGGATGTCATGGTCACGGCGTCCAGTCCGGCAGGTTCGCGCTTTCCCAGCAGGCGGCGAGGTGGTCGGGCTTCTTGGCCTCGAGGGCGGGATATTCGGCGCGGCAGCGGTCGGTGGCATGGGCGCAGCGCTCGGCGAAGGTGCAGCCCGGCGGCAGGCTGGTCAGAGCCGGCACGATGCCGGGGATTTCCGACAGCCGGCCGGTCCGGTCCTGCGCGAACTCTGCCGCGAGCCGCGGCACGGAGCGCATCAGCCCGCGGGTATAGGGGTGCTGCGGGTCTTCGAATATCTCGGTCACTTCGGCCTCCTCGACCTTGCGCCCGGCATACATCACCAGCACCCGGTCGGCCATTTCCGCCACCACGCCAAGATCGTGGGTGATCAGGATGATCGCGGTTCTCAGCTTGTCGCGGATTTCCTCCATCAGGGCCAGGATCTGGGCCTGGATGGTCACGTCGAGCGCGGTGGTGGGCTCGTCGGCGATCAGCACCGACGGGTTGCACGACAGCGCCATCGCGATCATCACCCGCTGGCGCATCCCGCCCGACAGCTGATGCGGGTATTCATGCAGGCGCCGGCGCGGCTCGGGGATATGGACGAGATCGAGCATCTCGGCGGCGTGATCCATCGCCGCCGCGTGCGACAGGCCCTGATGCAGCATGATCGCCTCGGTCAGCTGGTCGCCGATCCCGAGCACGGGGTTGAGCGAAGACATCGGATCCTGGAAGATCATCGAGATATCGTTGCCGCGCACCCGGCGCATCTCGGCCTCGCTGGCGCGCAGCAGGTCGCGGCCCTTGTAGAGGATGCGCCCCGAGGCAAAGCGCGCCGGCGGTCGCGGCAAGAGCTGCATCACCGATAACGAGGTGATCGACTTGCCGCAGCCTGATTCGCCCACCACGCCGAGAATCTCGCCCGGCCGGACCGCGAAGCTGAGCCCGTCGACGGCCTTCACCACACCGTCGCGGGTGTCGAAATAGGTGCGCAGGTCGTCGACCTGAAGGACGGCATCGCGATCGGCCGGGCCGGCGGATTGGCGGGTCGGCAGGGCGCTGTCGGCGGTCGTCATGGGCTCAGACCCTCCGTTGCATGCGCGGATCGAGCGAGTCGCGCAACCCGTCGCCGAAGGTGTTGATGGCGAATACCGTCAGTGCCAGGAACGCGCCGGGATAGAGGATGATACCCACCGACTGGAAGAAGAACATGCGCCCCTCGGCCATGATGTTGCCCCAGCTCGGTATCTCCGGCGGGGTGCCGGCGCCGACGAAGCTGAGATAGGCCTCGAAGATCACCGCCTGGGCGCTGATATAGGTCGCCTGCACGATCAGCGGCGGCACGGTGTTGGGCAGGATGTGCCGGATCAGAATGCGCGGGGTCGAGGTGCCGCAGGCTATCGCCGCCTGGACATAGAGCTGGTCGCGCAGCATCAGCACGACCGAGCGCACCAGCCGAACGACGCGCGGGACTTCGGGAATCGTCAGCGCCAGGATGACGTTGGGCACGCTGCTGCCCCAGAGCGCGACCAGGGCGATCGCCAGCAGGATCGACGGGATCGACATCAGGGCGTCCATGAGCCGCATGATCACCGCGTCGATCCGGCGCATGAAGCCCGACACCAGCCCGATGGCCAGCCCGAACGCGGTCGAGAGCGCAGCCACCGACAGCCCCACGACCAGCGACACCTGTCCGCCATGCAGCACCCGGCTGAAAAGGTCGCGCCCGTACATGTCGGTGCCGAATAGCGCTGTCGCCGAGGGCGCCTGCAGCCGGTCGCGCGGCGATTGCTGCATCGGGTCGGGCAGGCCGAGCCACGGCGCGACAAAGGCGAGCCCGGCCATCAGCAGCAGCACCGCCATGCCGAACAGCATGGTCGGATTGCGCCGGAACGCCTCGGCCACCACCCTTGCGCGGTGGCCGGCGCGGGCGCCGAACGAGAGTTCCTGCACTTGCGATACCATGGATGACTGTTCCTCGCGTTTCCCTTTCCTGCGCATTCCCGCGGCCGGCTCAGTACCGGATGCGCGGATCGAACAGGACATAGCTGAGGTCGATCAGCAGATTCAGAAGGACATAGGTGAACGAGAACACCAGGATCACGCCCTGGATCACCGGATAGTCGGTACGCAGCACCGCATCCACCGTCAGCCGCCCGAGCCCGGGGATGGCGAAGACGCTTTCGGTCACCACAACCCCGCCGATGAGCAGCGCGACACCCAGCCCGATGGTGGTGCTGATCGGCACCATCGCGTTCTTGAGCGCGTGCTTGACCAGCACCTTGCGGGTGGCCAGCCCCTTGGCATAGGCGGTGCGGACATAGTCCTCGTTGAGCACCTCGAGCATGGTGGCCCGCGTCATCCGCGCGATCAGGGCCATGTAGACCGCCCCCAGCGTCAGCGCCGGCAGGGTGATGTGCGACAAAAACCCCGTTACGCTGTCGAGAATGCTGGTGTAGCCCTGCACCGGAAACCAGCCCAGCGTCCGCGATCCCCCGAGGATGAGCAGATAGCCGATCACGAAGACGGGCACGGAAAAGCCGAACACCGCCAGCGTCATCACCGCGCGGTCGATCCAGGTGCCCACCTTCCAGGCCGCGATCACCCCGAGCGGGATCGCGAGCGTAATCGCGATCACCATCGTGCACAGCGTCAGCATCAGCGTCGGCTCCAGCCGCTGTCCGATCAGCGTGGTGACGGGCAGGTTGGAATAGATCGACCGGCCCAGATCGCCCCGTAGCAGGTTGCCCAGCCAGTGCAGGAACTGCAGGTGGAGCGGATCGTTCAGCCCCAGCTGTTCGCGGATCTTGACGATCTGCTCTTCTGTCGCGAAATCGCCCGCGATGATCGCCGCGGGATCGCCGGGGCTGAGGTGCAACAGCAGAAAGACGAACACCGCGACCAACGCCATGATCGGGATCGTCGCGATGAGTCGGCGGAGGATATAGGCATACATTCCCGGTCGGGCCTCGTTCAAGGACCGGCGGCGCGGACGCGCGCCGCGACGCCGGCCCGCCTTGCGATCACTCGACCGAGATGTTCCAGAAGAACGGCACCGGCGCCTCGAGCACGCCCTTCACGTTGTCGCGGAAGGCGGTCGGCTGATAGTACTGGCCGGTGGGGATATAGGGCACGAAGTCGTAAAGCTCGGCCTGCAACTCCTCGACGATCGCCTTTTGCTTCGCCGGATCGGTCTCGCGGGCGAAGGCGTTGCGCAGATCCTCGATCTTCTGGTTCTCGGGCCAGCCGAACCAGGCGGTGTCGCCCGAGGCCGCGACCGAGATGTTGGTCACCGGGTTGAGCTGATCGGCGGCCAGCCACCAGGTCGGAAAGATGTTCCAGCCGCCATCCTCGGGCGCTTCGCGCACCGCCCGGCGCGAGGTCATCGTCGCCCAGTCCATTGCCACCAGCTTGACGTTCATGCCGATCTCGCGCAGCGCTTGCGCCGTGACCAGCGCCTGGCCATGCGCCACCGGAATGTCGGTCGGATCGAGGATCAGCACCTCGCGCCCGTCATAGCCGGATTCGGCCAGCAGCGCCTTGGCCTTGTCGATGTCCTTGTCGCGCAGCGGCTCGCTGCCGATGTCGGTCTCGTAGGGACCGCCGCACATGAAATAGGCGCCGCAGAACTCCTTGAAATAGGCCGGATCGCCCATGATCGCGTACATGTAGTCGGCCTGCTGCACCGCCCAGAGCGCCGCCTGGCGGGCGAGCTTGTTGTCGAAGGGCGGATACCTGAAGTTGAAGCGCACCACGCCCTGCGTGCCCAGCGGGTCGACCGTCTCGACCTTGATCGAGGGATCGGACTTGATCAGCGGCAGCAGGTCGACGGCGGGCTGTTCGTAATAGTCCACCTCGCCCGCCAGCAGCGCCTGGGTCGCGGTGGCGGCATCGGGGATGTAGCGCCATTCCACCCGGTCCACCCTGGCGACCTTGCCGCCAGCGGCATAGCTGGCCGGCTCGTCGCGTGGCACATAGCCGTCGAATCTCTCGTAGACCACCTGGTTGCCGGGCTGCCATTCGTCGGCGACGAACCGGAACGGACCCGATCCGATGATCTCCTCGACCTGCTTGTTGGGGTCGGTCTCGGCCAGGCGCCGGGGCATGATGAAGGGCACGTTCGAGGAAATCTTGCCCAACGACTGCAGAACCAGCCCGTAGGGTTCGGACAGGGTCAGCACGACGGTCTTTTCGTCGGGCGCCTCGAGGCTGGCGGTGACGCGCATCAGCTTCTGGCCCATCCCGTCGCGCGCGCCCCAGCGCCGGATCGAGGCGACCGCGTCCTCGGCCGTGACCGGCTCTCCGTCGTGGAACTTCAGACCGTCGCGCAGGGTGATGGTGTAGGTAAGCCCGTCGTCGCTGACCTCGTGCCCCGCGGCCATCTGCGGCTGCACCTCGAGATTCTCGTCAAGCGCGAAAAGCGTGTCGAACACCAGATAGCCGTGGTTGCGCGTGATGTAGGCCGTCGTCCAGATCGGATCGACGTTGCGCAGATCGGCATGCGGTACGATCTTGAGCACCGACTCGGCGCTGGCGGGCGCGGTCGCGACCATCAGCCCGGCAACGGCGATCGGCGCCGACAGCACGGCGTGGCGCGCGGTTCTCTTCAATGCATCTGGAAGTGCGGTGATGGGCATCTGTAGCTCCCTGATCTTGCGTTTCGGCGCGGTGGCTGCGTGTCACCCGCCCGTCGGTCGATTTGTTGTTGGTCGGATTCCCGTTCGCCGACGCCGGTAGCGTACGCACAGAGATGCATATCATGCAAGTATCTTGCATTTGGCCGTGCGAAATTCGTCAAATCGGTCTAACTTTTCTGTCGGAGGGCCGGAAAGCTGGTACACGCCGACGCATTTCGAGTAAGGACAGACGCATGATCGGACACCGTATCAGGGCGCTGCGCAGGGTCCGCGACCTGACGCTGAGGCAACTTGCCGATCAGGCCGGAACCTCCGAAGGGCACATGTCGAAGATCGAGAACGGCAAGGCCCAGCCCTCGGTCTCGCTGCTGCACCGGATCACGCAATCGCTGGAGGTCTCGATCGCGATCCTGTTCGACGAGACGCCCAATGGCGACCGGGTGGTGTCGCGCGCGGGCGAGCGCCCGCTGATCCACCTCGACCCGGTCCGGCGGGGCACCGGGCTCTGTCTGGAGCGCGTGATCGCCCACTCGGAAGACCGGATGCTGCAGTGCAACATCCACATCATCGAGCCGAACGGATCGAGCGAGGACCACATCCAGCATGTCGGCGAGGAGATGGGTTACGTTCTCGAAGGCGAGTTCGAGCTGACCCTCGACACGGTCGTCTACCGCCTGCACGCGAACGATTCGTTCCATTTCAACTCGAACCGCCGCCATGCCTACCGCAACCCGGGCAAGACCCGCACGCGCGTGTTGTGGGTGAACACGCCGCCGACCTTCTGAGCGTGCCGGTCAGTCGGCCGCGATGGCCGGAGGGCGCGACTGCGGCCAGAGCGTCGCCTCGTGATAGAGCGCCGCGATCTCGAGGAGCAGCCGATCCGATCCCTTGCGCCCGATGATCTGTATGCCCATCGGCAGCCCGGCCGCCCCGAACCCCGCCGGCATGGCCAGCGCCGGCAGCCCCGCCAGGCTCGCGGGGATCATCGCCTCCATCCAGCGGTGATAGGTGTCCATCCCGACGCCCGCGATTTCCGCCGGCCAGTCCCAGTCCAGCGGAAACGGCCACGCCTGCGCCGTGGGCAGGACCACCGCGTCGTAGCGGGCGAAGAGAGCCACCGCAGCGGCGAACCAGTCCGAGCGGATGACGCTGGCCTGGTGGATATCCATCCCGGTCATGGCCCGGCCGCGCTCGATTTCCCAGACCGCGTCGGGCTTGATCTGGTCGCGGGTGGCGGGATCGTCCATGAGCGCCGAGAGCTTGGCCGCCATCGTCCAGCTGCGCAGCGTGGTCCAGCTTTGCCACAGCGCATCGCGGTCGAAGGGGGCGGGCGCGTCCTCGACATGGCAGCCGATACCGGCCAGCCGGTCACAGGCGGCGCGGGCGAGATCGAGGATGCCCGCCTCCATCGGATAGGCGCCGCCCCAATCCCCGAGCCAGCCGATCCGCACCGCACCCGGGTCGATCCCGGCAAGCGTCAGGTCGGGCGCGGGCAGGCTGTGCGGCTGGCGCGGGTCGGGCCCGGCCATCACCCCCAGCAGCAGCGCCAGATCGGCGGGGCTCCGCGCCATCGGGCCCTCGGTCGATATCTGGTGCAGGAAGGTGTCGCCCGCGGGCTCTCCCGGCACCAGCCCCCAGCTCGGC
>CAZNMK010000161.1:0-6660 GCA_964574045.1 uncultured Roseovarius sp.
GTCAGTTCCCCCATCGGAGAGCATTCCGCCGAGTGTCCGATGCAGAATCCTGATCGCGACACGGCTGGCTCCCTCGTTTGGGAAAGGCCGACGAACAAGGAGCGCAGAAACCACCGTCGTCTCGCCCGACGTCTCGACGATTGCCGGCATCTTGCGCGAGGTGCCGCAGGCGGGGTTGTGGTGGATGGCGATGCTCAGGATGCGCCGCCTTCGGTCGGAAACCAGTGTCTTGTCCGGTTGGCAAAGGCGACGAGCGACAGCATCACCGGCACCTCGACCAGCACACCAACGACGGTGGCCAGCGCCGCGCCCGAGCCAAGCCCGAACAGGCTGATCGCGACGGCAACCGCCAGTTCAAAGAAATTCGACGTTCCGATCAGCGCGCAGGGCGCGGCGACGTTGAAGGGAATGCGCCAGGCCCGCGCCGCGCCATAGGCGACAAGGAAGATGCCGTAGGACTGGATGAGAAGCGGAACGGCGATCAATGCGATGACAAGCGGACGATCGAGGATGACCTCGCCCTGAAATCCGAACAGCAGCACCACCGTGACGAGGAGCCCCAGGATCGAGAACGGCTGGATGCGGGCCTTGAACGCAGCGACCGCCGCTTCGCCGCCCTTGCCGACAAGGTTTCGCCGCGTCGCATACCCTGCGAGGAGCGGCAGCAGGACATAAAGCGCGACCGACAGCAGCAGCGTGTCCCAGGGCACGGCGATATCGGTCACGCCCAACAGGAACGCGACGATGGGCGCGAAGGCGAAGATCATGATGACATCGTTCACGCTGACCTGCACCAGCGTGTAGGTGGCATCGCCACGGGTGAGGTTCGACCAGACGAACACCATCGCCGTGCAGGGTGCGGCGCCCAGTAGGATCACCCCCGCGAGGTAAGCCTGCGCATCGTCGGGCGGGATCAGGCCCGCGAAGACGTGGTTGAAAAAGAGCACGCCGAGGGCGGCCATGGTGAAGGGCTTGATCAGCCAGTTCACCGCCAGCGTCACGATCAGCCCTTTCGGCCTGTCGCCGATCTGGCGCAGCGAGCCGAAATCCACGCCCACCATCATCGGATAGACCATCGCCCAGATCAGCACCGCCACGGGCAGGTTGACCGAGGCGACCTCGAGCGCGGCCAGAGCCGAAAAGAGGTCCGGAAAAAGATTGCCCAGAAGCAACCCCGCGCCGATGGCTAGCGCCACCCAGACGGACAGCCAGCGCTCGAAGGTCCCAAGACCTGCGACGGCGGGAAGCGATGTATCGGTCATATTGGTCACTCGGGATTTCATGGCGGGCGTCGCGATCAGGCGCAGACAAGTTCATCGAGGACAGGCCGGCACAGTTCCGGACACCCGCCACAACAATCCTCCATCAGAAAGGCGAGCAGGCCGCGCAGCCCGTCCATGTCGGCAAAATAGCGGATGTTGCGGCCCTCCCTTTCCCTTCGGATCAGCCCGGAGCGGTTCAGGATCGCGAGATTGGCCGACATGGTGTTCTGGCGGACTCCCAGAGTCTCGCTGATCTTGCCGGCCGACATGCCCGCTGCCCCTGCCCTGATCAGCAGACGGAACACGTCGAGACGTGTGGGCTGGCTGAGCGCGCAAAACGCGTTGAGAGCGCGATATTTATCCATGAATCGGGAAGTATCGAAATGTCAAGGCAAGATCAAGCCTCGCCCTTCGCCCCCACAGGGGAGGTTCAGAGGCCGAAACGAGACCATCGTTCGCGCCGGGCACGGCAGCGCGCAGCCAACGGACGCGATGCACCATGCGTATTCGGGGATGTGCGAGGGGGTTCATGGCGCGGCCTCTTCGGAAATGTCCGCCTGCCCAAAGGAAACAGCCCGCCGCAGCGCCGCCGGTTCACGGGGCGCGATCCGCAGGGCACGCAGCGCATTCAGTATCACGGCGACGTCGATCGCCTCTTGCACAAGCGCGCCCTGCACGGGGGTGAGATAGCCGAAGGCGGCGGCGATCATGCCCGCCACCGACAGCCCGATCCCGGCGACGACGCTCTCGACGGCGATCCGGCGCGCCGCCCGCGCGATCTCGATCCCCGGTCCCAGCCGGTCGATCCGGTCGACGAGGAGGACGACATCGGCCGCCTCGGCCGAGGCGGCGGCGCCGCGCGCGCCCATGGCGACGCCGACATCGGCCGCCGCCAGCGCGGGCGCGTCGTTCACCCCGTCGCCCACCATCATCACGGGCCCGTTCTTGCGCTCAGTCAGTACCAGCAGCACCTTCTGGTCGGGCGTGAGCCCGGCGCGCAGCCCGTCGAGGCCGAGCCCCTCGGTGACGCGCTTCGCCACATCCGCGCGGTCGCCCGTGGCGAGCAGGATGCGCCCGATGCCCTCGCGGCGCAGCCCGCCCAGCATGGCGCCGGCGCCGTCGCGCAGCGGATCGGACATGACGAGGTGCCCCGCGATCCGGCCATCGACCGCCACGGTCACGAGGACCGATCCGGCGGCCAGGGCGGGATGATCGCCCGCCCGCCGCCCGACGCGGGACGCGACGAAGCCGTCTCCGCCGACGACGACCCGGCGGCCCTCGACATCGCCCACGACGCCCTCGCCGGGGGTTTCCGCCACCTCCGAGGGCACGGGCAACGTCAGGCCCCGCGCCTTCGCTGCGGTGACGATGGCCTGCGCCACCGGATGTTTCGACGCCTGATCGAGCGCGGCGGCGAGGCGGAGGATGTCATCCTCCGCCATGGCGCCCGCGCTGTCGATCGACACGATCCGCGGGCGGCCGTCCGTCAGGGTGCCGGTCTTGTCGAGGATCAGCGTGCGGATGCGCGCCATCGTCTCCAAGGGCCCCGCGCCCTTGATCAGGACGCCGAAATGCGCCGCGCGCGAGAGCCCCGCCACCAGCGCGACCGGGACGGCCAGGATCAGCGGACAGGGCGTGGCAACGACCAGCACGGCGACAGCCCGGATCGGATCGCCGGCGAACCACCAGGCCGCAAAGGCGATGGCGACCGTGACGGCGAGAAAGCCCAGAGACCAACGGTCCGCCAGCCGCGACATCGGCGCCTTCGACGCCTGCGCCTGCTCGACCAGCCGCACGATCCCGGCATAGGTGCTGTCGCGCGCGATCCGCGTCGCGGTCAGATCAAAGGCCTCGCCCGCGTTGGTTGACCCGCTCATGGCGTCGGCCCCGTGCATGAGCCGCACCGGCAGCGACTCGCCCGTGAGCGCCGAAGTGTCGACGAAACCCGCCTCGGATGCCACCGTGCCGTCGACCGGCACCACGTCGCCCTGCCGGATCAGCAGGAGATCGCCGGGCGCTATCTCGTCAAGAGGCACCTCCTCGAGCCCGCCGTTGCGGTGCCGCGTCGCCGTGCGGGGCACGCGGGACAGAAGCTCGTGCATCTCGCGCCGGGCGCGGCCCTCGGCGAAGGCCTCGAGGAAGGTACCGCCGGAATACATCACCGCCACGACCGCCGCGGCAAGCGTCTCGCCGAAGACGAGCGCCGCCGTCATGGAGAGCGCGGCGACGATGTCGAGACCCACCTCGCCACGGCGCAGGCTGCGCAGGATCTCGACCACCAGCGCGGCGAGCGCGGGAACGACACCGGCGAACCAGACGAGGTCGGCGATGTCGCCCCTGCCGGTGACCGAGAACGCAAGTCCCGCCATCAGGCCGGTCGCGGCCACCTCCAAGATGGCGGTCTTGACGCGGTCGGTGGGGTTGCGGTCCATGCGCTCTACACACCCCCTGCCGAAACCGTTTCCGCGCGCTTGCCGGATAGCAGCCGCCCGACCCCCACGCCCCTTGCGTGGCCCGCATCATCGCGCATCAGGAACAGCGCGTCGAGTCCGAGCCCTGTGGCGAGCGCCGCGCCCCGGCCGGGGCCGAGCACCATGAGGGCCGTCGCCCAGGCATCGGCCTCGGCACAGCTGCGCGCGACCACGGTGACGGAAGCCGGCGAGGCGATCAGCGGCGCGCCGCGCTCCGGGTCCATCGTGTGCGACAGATGCCGGCCCCGCACCTCGACCCGGTGGCGATAGTCGCCCGAGGTGGCGACGGCCGCATCCTGAAGCGCGAGGATGGAGTGCGGCGCCCGGCGCGTCGCGTCCGGTGCCTCGATGGCGACGGTCCACGCCTTCCCGTCCGGCCTGAGGCCCGTCGCGCGCATCTCGCCGTCGATCCCGACAAGCGCGTCGACGATCCCGTGATCGCGCAGCGTCTCGGCCAGCCGGTCGACGCCGTAACCCTTGGCGATGGCGTTCAGATCGAGCGCGACCGGCGCCGCCTTGCGCACCCGCGTGCCGTCGATCTCGAGAACTTCGTGCGCCGGACGCCGCGGGGCGGCCATCGCCGCGCGGATCGCATCGGGCGCCGCGGCCGCCGGGCCGAAGCCCCAGGCCGTCACCGCATCGCCCATGCCGATGTCGAACGCCCCGCCCGAGGCGCGCCCGATCCCGAGGCCGAGACGCAGAACCTCGGCCAGCCGCGCGGGCACAACAACCCACCGGCCCACAGGCGCGGCGTTGAGACGCATCAGGGCGCTTTCGGGCGTCCAGGTCGACATCTGCGCGTCGACCTCGTCCACCGCCTCTTGCAGCGCGGCGCCGATCGGGGACGTGTCGAAACCCGGCTGCGCGAAGAAGAGCGCGGACCAGCGCGTGCCCATGGTCGGGCCGTTCAGGGCGACGCGCACCGGCTCAGTAGACGTCTTCGACATAGCGTCCCTCCGCCTTCAGCATCGCGGGCGTGAGCCCGGCGGGCGCAAGGATCTCGGCCAGCGCATCGGCTACGCCCGCGGCCATGTCGCGCCCGCCGCAGACCATCACGCGCGCCCCGTCGCGGACCAGCCCCACGATCCGGGCCGCATCGCCGCGCAGCGCGTCCTGCACAAAATGCGGCCGCGCCCCGCGCGAGGCGGCGGTGAC
Organism: uncultured Roseovarius sp.; assembly: GCA_964574045.1. Classification (GTDB taxonomy): domain Bacteria; phylum Pseudomonadota; class Alphaproteobacteria; order Rhodobacterales; family Rhodobacteraceae; genus Roseovarius. Next base: position 4,889 of record CAZNMK010000161.1, read on the forward strand.
CAGCCGGGTCAGACGGCGCTCGGCCTGCCAGGCGGGCACGTCTTCGCCGTAGAGGAAATCGCTTTCGGGACGGCGCATGCCGAAAAACAGGTGGACCGGCCTGCGGCGCGCGTTGCCGCGCGTGATCCCCGCCAGCGGCCCGATGCCGGTCCCGGCGCCGATCAGGATCAGCGGCGCGCGGCCCCGACCCGGCCGGAAGCCGGGATTGCGGCGCAGGAAGCCGGCCACCGTGTCGCCGGGTTCCAGCGCCATGAGCTGCCCCGAGCAAAGGCCACCCGGGCGCTTCCTGACCACAATCTCGACAAAGCCGTCGCGGCGCGCCGACGCGAGCGAATAGAGGCGTGGCACCGCGCTGCCCTCGGGCACGATGCCGATCAGGTCGCCGGCCTGGAACCGGGCGAAGCCCGCTCCGGTGAGCCGCCGCCAGAGCGGTGCGCGCGGCAGGGCAAAACGCAGGATCGCGGTCGGCGCCTGCACCTCGGCACCGTAGTCGCGCCGCGCGATCAGCGTCAGGGCCTCGGTCGCGGGCAGGACCGGTTGGCGGGCGAGTTCCAACGAGATGCCCAGCGCCGCCCCGAGCGCCCTGCCCCAGCGCGCGAAGTCCTGCGGCGACTGGCGGTCGATGGTGTCGAGCGGCAGGAGTTCGGGCCAGCCCTTCGCCTCGGCGGCTTGAGCGACGACCTCGGCGAAGGCGCAGTAGGCGGGAAAGCTCCGGTCGCCGAAGCCCAGAACGGCCAGAGGAATATCCGGCGCTCGGTCGGAATCGTTCAACCGATCGAGAAAGCCCTTCGCCGAAGCGGGCGCCGCCCCGTCGCCATAGGTCGCGGCCAGCAGGATGATCCGCTCGGCACCCGCATAGCGTTCAGGGGCGAAACCCGACATCGGGCCGACATGGACGCTCTGCCCGGCTTGCGCCAGCGCGGCATGCAGCGTCGCGGCGAAGCCCCAGGTGCTGCCGCCCTCGCTGCCGACGAGCAGGATCGTCTCGGCCCGCGCGGCGGAACGGTTGCCCCGGATGCGGGGCCGCCCGCGCCGCCCGGCGAGCCAGACCAGCGTACCGGTCGCGCCCATGGCCGGGACGCCGAGCGCCATCAGCCCAAGCACCAGCCCCAGCGTCGCCGCGCCCTGACCGGTGTGCAGCATGTAGACGGTTTCCGAAACGCGCTCCCATCCGGTCAGATCGGTCCATGCCAGGAGCGCCCCGGTGCCCTGGTCGAGATACCCCGTTCCCCGGTCTGTCCTGAGCGTGTAGACGTCCGTTCCGTCTTCGGGATAGGGAAAGCTCAACTCGCGCAGTTCGGCCACCGGCGTCTGCCGCAGAACGGCCATCCGACCGGGCGCCGCACCCGTCCCGCCGCTCACTTCGGCCGGGAAGGCCGGCGTGGCGCCGCCATCGGGGAGCAGGTCGAAGGTGGATGCCGTCATCCACAGCGCCGTGGCGGACGAGAGCACGAGGCCCGTCACCGTGATGCGGGCGATCTCGACATGCAGCCGCTGGGCTAGCGGGCCGCGCAAGCGGGCGAACAAGCGCCGCCAGCCCCCCGCCCGGCGCGCGACCAGCGCCGCGCCCGAGAGCGCAAGGATCAGCATCGCCGCCGCGCCCCCGGCCATGACCATGCGGCCGCCGTCGCCGAGGAACAGCGAGCGGTGCAGGTTGGTGAGCCAGCGTTCGGCCCGGTTGGGGTCGGCCGAGGCCACGCCCCGGCCCGTCGCGGGGTCGATGACGGCGGCGACCGCATCGCCCCTGTCGAACGACCAGAACTTCACACGTC
>CAZNMK010000162.1:0-6659 GCA_964574045.1 uncultured Roseovarius sp.
CACACGGCCATGCGGGTAGAGGATGAAGACATCGACCGCGTCGAGGCCGCGGAACGCCTCGATCGCCGCGCTGCCGGTATCGCCGCTGGTGGCGCCGACGATGCAGACGCGCCGGCCAGAGCGCTTGAGCGACGCCTCGAAGAGCTGGCCGATGAGCTGCATCGCGAAATCCTTGAACGCCAGCGTCGGACCGTGGAAAAGCTCGAGCAGGAATTGCCCCGGCGCCAGCTGTACCAGCGGCGCGCGGGCGGCGTGGGCGAAACCGGCATAGGCGCGCGCGATGATCCCGCGGAACTCGTCCTCGGTAAAAGTGTCGCCCAGATAGGGCCGCATCACGCGGAACGCGGCCTCCTCGTAGCTCTGCCCCTCGAGCGCGGCGATCTCGGCCGCGGGCATCCGCGGGATGGTATCGGGCAGGTAGAGCCCGCCATCGCGCGCCAGCCCGGTCAGCATCGCCTGCTCGAAATCCAGCACCGGCGCGCGGCCCCGCGTCGAGATGTATTTCATCGCTCCGTTCCTTTCCGCGCGGCCCGCCCGCGCCAGATGAAGTAGCCGGTCATCGCCGCCCAAGCCGCGGCCAGCGCGAACCAGGTGATCGCGTATTGCAGGTGATCGTTCGGAATCGCGGCGGTGTCCACAGGCAGCGGCGTCACACCCTGCTCGGACGGCGACATCTGCCGCACGATCACCAGCACCGGATCGGTGCCCAGCCGGCCGGCCATGGCGCCGATGTCGCGCGCATACCAGATGTTCCCCTCGACGTCGTTTTCGGGCGTGGCCGAGCTGCGGTCGTCGGGCCAGTGCAGGTTGCCCGTGATCGTCAGCACACCCGCCGGCGCCGCCGGCACCGGATCGCCCACGCCGACAAAGCCGCGATCGACCAGCACCCGCCTTCCGCCGGCATCGAAGGGTGAAATCAGCCGGTATCCCGCGCCAAAAAGCTTGCGGCTCACCAGCACCCGGAGCGCGCCGTCGCCGAAACGCCCCTCGATGCGCACCGGGCGGTAGCGGTCGCGTTCTGGCGCGGGGGCGGCGGGCAGCGCGACCGGCGCGACCGCGATCCGCGCCTCGATCCGGGCGAGGATCGCCTCCTTCCACGCCAGCCGCTCGACCTGCCACACCCCGAGCCCGACCAGAACCGCCACGCCGAGTGCCCCGAACACGAGTGCGAGAACGCTCCGCCCGTTCATGGTTCAGCCTGCCCGTCCGCCGCAAATGCAAGGATGCGGAAAGGCGCCCTCCCCGCATCCGGTTTCTCTCTGGTCAAGAATACCCTCGCCGAAGGCACGCGGCGCCTGCGCCGCGTTCAGCTGCCCCAGATGTAGATCACCGCAAAGAGGAAGAGCCAGACGACGTCGACAAAGTGCCAGTACCATGCCGCCGCCTCGAACCCGATATGGCTTTCGGGCGTGAAATGCCCCTTGAGCACCCGCATCAGGCACACGAACAGAAAGATCGTGCCGATGATCACATGCGCGCCGTGAAAGCCCGTCGCCATGAAGAAGCTGGCGCCGTAGATGTTGCCGGCGAAACCGAAGCCGGCGTGACTGTATTCATACGCCTGAAAGAAGGTAAAGAGCGCGCCCAGGACGATCGCCAGCGTCAGCCCCCATTTCATGTCCTGCCGGTTGTTCTCGTGCACCAGCGCGTGATGCGCCCAGGTCGCCGCCGCGCCCGAGGAAAGCAGAATGAGCGTGTTGATCAGCGGCAGGTGCCAGGGGTCGAAGGTTTCGATCCCGGCGGGCGGCCACTGGCCGTCGACAGCCGGGCTTTCGGGGCCCATCGGGTACATGGCGTGCTTGAAGAAGGTCCAGAACCAGGCCGAAAAGAACATCACCTCGGACATGATGAAGAGGATGAAGCCATAGCGCAGACCGATCCGCACCACCGGGGTGTGATCGCCCTCGTGGTTCTCCCTGATGGTGTCGCCCCACCAGCCGAACATGACATAGGCCACGCCGACGATGCCGATCAGCATCATCCAGGGTCCGCCGTCGTGGAACCAGAGCACCGCGCCAAAGAGCATCACGAAGGCCGAGACCGCCCCGATGAACGGCCACGCCGAGGGGGCCAGGATGTGATAATCGTGGTTCTTCTCATGTGCCATAGCCGTATCCCTCGCCAGAGCGTTTGTCAGTTGGGTGTTCCGCCGGTGTCGCCCCCGGTGGCCAGCGCGGCCTGATCCCGGGGCAGGTCGATTTCGTAGAAGGTATAGGAGAGCGTGATCGTGTGCACGAATTTGGCGTCGCGGTCGGTGACGATGCCGGGATCGACGTAGAATGTCACCGGCATCTCGACCCGTTCGCCGGGCTGCAGCACCTGTTCGGTAAAGCAGAAGCACTCGATCTTGTTGAAGAAGCCGCCCGCCTCGAAGGGCGTGACGTTATAGCTGGCCTGCCCGGCAACGGCGCGGTCGGTGGGGTTGTAGGCCTCGTAGAAGGCAAGCCCGGTTTCGCCGATGCGCAGCTCGGTCTCGCGCACGAGGGGGCGGAACTCCCAGGGGAAATCGCGCTCCTTCGAGGCATCGAAGCGTATCTTGATGGTCCGGTCCAGCACCTCGGCCGGGGCGGCTGTCCGGGTGCCGGTGGTGCCGCCATAGCCGGTGACGCGGCAGAACCAGTCGTAAAGCGGGATCGAGGCCCAGGCCATCGCGCCCATGACGACGACCACGCCCGCAAGCCGCGCCAGCGTGCGGGTATTGCGGTCCATCGCCATCAGTTCGCTTCCTCGGTTGTCGACCGGGCGGCGCCTTCGTTGCTCACCTTGACGATGGTCAGCCCGAAAAAGAGCGCCGCCAGCGCCGCCAGAACCAGCCCCAGGCCCAGGTTTCTGGAAAACCGCCGCCTGTGCAGGTCGTGTTGCCGCGAGAGCGCCATCACCACGCCCCGCCCCAGAACGGTGCCGTCGCGGTATCGAGCGCGATGGCCCCGAAATGCCCGAAAAGGTAGATGAGCGAATCGCGGAAGAACCGCTTTTCGACACGGTAGCCGTCGGCCCCGGCCGCGGCCTCGTCACGCCGCCAGATCGCCCAGGCGCCGCGCAGGAAAAGCGCGTTGAGCACGACAGCCACGGTCAGGTAGACCGGCCCGCCGAGCGCGGTGAAACCAGCGCCCAGCGCCAGCCCGGCCAGCAGTACCGTATAGGCCAGGATATGCGCGCGCGTGGTCCGGCGGCCGTGAGTGACGGTCAGCATCGGGACGCCGGCATCGTGGTAGTCGGTCTTCATGAAGAGCGCCAGCGCCCAGAAATGCGGCGGCGTCCACATGAAGATGAGCGCGAACATCAGCACCGCCTCGATGCCGATGCCGCCGGTGGCCGCGGCCCAGCCGATCATCGGCGGAAACGCCCCGGCGGCGCCGCCGATGACGATGTTCTGCGGCGTCGAGCGCTTGAGCCACATCGAATAGATGACGACATAGAAAAAGATGGTGAAGGCCAGAAGCGCGGCCGCCAGCGCATTGGTCGCCAGCCACAGCAGGATTACCGCGAAGCCCGCGAGCGCCATGCCGAAGCCGAACGCCTCGGCCTCGGTGATGCGTCCGGCGGGGATCGGGCGGGCGCGCGTGCGCCGCATCACCCGGTCGATGTCGGCATCCCACCACATGTTGAGCGCGCCCGACGCACCGCCGCCCACGGCGATGAAGAGGATCGCGGCAAAGCCCACCAGCGGGTGCACGGGCCCCGGCGCGGCATAGAGCCCGACGAAGGCGGTGAACACCACCAGCGTCATCACCCGCGGCTTCAGGAGGGCAAAGAAGTCGGCAAAGCCGGCCTCGCCGCTATCGGCGGTGGAGCTGCGAAGCCCTGCGTCGCTCATTTCGCTCTCCCCTCGTTGCGGACCGGCGGGCCGTCAGGGCACGCACATTCGCGGCCCCGTTCGCCCCGCGCCGCGTATCGTCAGTCGGCCGCGGCCACCTCGACCTCGCGCGGCGTGCCGGCGTACTGCTCGATGGCGCCGTCGAGCCACTTTTCGTATTCTGCCTCGCTCACCACCTCGACGGTGATCGGCATGTAGGCGTGATCCTTGCCGCACAGCTCGGAACACTGGCCGAAATAGGTGCCTTCCTTTTCGGGCGTGAACCAGAGCTGGGCAATCCGGCCCGGCACCGCATCCTGTTTCACGCCAAAGGCGGGGATGGTCCAGGAATGGATCACGTCGGCGCCGGTCACCTGCATGACCACGGTCTTGCCCACCGGCACGACGATCCGGGTATCGGTCGCGAGCAGGTATTCGTCGGGCGAGTATCCGTGTTCCTCGAGATCCTCGCGCGCCAGAAGGAAGCTTTCGAACCCGAATTCGTGGTCGGTGTATTCATAGCCCCAGAACCACTGGTAGCCGGTGACCTTGATGTTGATGTCGCCCTCGGGGATCTCCTGCTGCTTGAACAGCACCGGAAGCGAGAACGCCCCGATGAAGACCAGGATAACGATCGGCACCACCGTCCAGGCCACCTCGAGCGGCGAGTTGTGGGTAAAGCGCGCCGGTTTCGGATTGGCGCGGCTGTTGAACCGCAGCAGGCAGATCAGCAGCAGCGCGCAAACCAGCGCGACGATGGAAAAGATGATCACGTTTATCATCCCGTCGAGCCAGTGCAGATCCCGCGCCAGTTCGGTCGCGGCCGGCTGGAACCCCATGGCGCCATCGACCGGCTTGCCCATCGTCCGGCCCGCGTCCTGCGCCAGCGCGGGAAGGGCTGTCATCGCGGCCGTGGCGGCCATCAGGCTGGTAAGTCGTCGCATTTTGCACCCTGTCCGGTTGCAGCGGTGTCCCGCCGCGTTAAGCTCCTGTCGGGCGATGCCGGACGAGACCGGCGGCACCCCTTTGTATGCAGGCGATAAAAATCATATTCTGCCGGCACAGACAAGAAAGAGCATGCGGCCTGACGCCGCTTTTTTTGACCTAGGTCAAAATTTCGCCGCCGCCAGAGACGCCGCCGGAAACCGAGGACGACAACATGACCGAAACGCCCTTTCGCCCGTTCGAGACCGAAATCGACCGCGACACGGCGCTTGCGCACCTGCGCGAGGCGACGGCAGGGGGCGAGGACGGAGAGCTGTTTCTGGAACGCCGGCGGGCCGAATCGCTGGTCTTCGACGACGGGCGGGTAAAGACCGCCTCCTACGACGCGGGGCGGGGATTCGGGCTGCGCGCGGTCAACGGCGAGGTGGCCGGATACGCCCATTCCACCGAGATTTCCGAATCGGCGCTGGCGCGCGCGGTCGAAACGGCGCGGCTGGCGGTGGGCACGGGCGGCGGGGCGATGGCGCCGCCGCCGCAACGCACCAATACCCGCCTTTATGCCGACGCCGATCCGATCGCCGGCGCCGCGTTCGCCGCCAAGATCGACACGCTGCGCGAGATCGACGCCTTTGCCCGCGGGCTCGATCCGCGCGTGGTGCAGGTCAGCGCCACGCTCGCGGCCGGATTGCAGGAGGTGACGATCCTGCGACCCGACGGTCGCGAGATCGCCGACATCCGCCCGATGGCACGGCTCAACATCGGCGTCATCGTCGAAGAGGCGGGGCGCCGCGAATCGGGTCATGCCGGCGGCGGCGGACGGATCGGCCTCGACGGGCTGCTCGACCCGGCCGGCTGGCAGGACAAGGCGCGCGAGGCGCTGAGGATCGCGCTCGTCAACCTGGGCGCCGAACCGGCGCCGGCGGGCGTGATGGATGTCGTCCTCGGCCCCGGCTGGCCCGGCATCCTGCTGCACGAGGCGATCGGCCACGGGCTCGAGGGCGATTTCAACCGCAAGGGCAGCTCGGCCTTCGCCGGGCTGATGGGCAGCCGCATCGCCGCGCCGGGGGTGACCGTGGTCGACGATGCCACCATCCCCGACCGCCGCGGCTCTCTCACCGTCGACGACGAGGGTACGCCGGGCGCGCGCACCGTGCTGATCGAGGACGGCATCCTGGTGGGCCTGATGCAGGACCGCCAGAACGCGCGCCTGATGGGGGTGGAGCCCACCGGCAACGGCCGCCGCCAAAGCCACGCCCACATGCCGATGCCGCGGATGACCAACACGCTGATGCTGGGCGGCGACGCTTCGCCGGGCGACCTGGTGGCGGACCTCAGCGACGGGCTCTATGCCGTCGGGTTCGGCGGCGGGCAGGTCGACATCACCAGCGGCAAGTTCGTCTTTTCCTGCACCGAGGCCTACCGGGTGAAGAACGGCCGCATCGGCGCGCCGGTACGCGGCGCAACGCTGATCGGCGACGGGGCGACGGCGTTGCAGCGCATTCGCGGGCTTGCCAACGACATGGCGCTCGATCCCGGCATGGGCACCTGCGGCAAGGCCGGGCAATGGGTGCCGGTGGGGGTGGGCCAGCCCACGGTGCTGATCGGCGGACTGACGGTCGGCGGTTCGGCGGCAGGCTGAGCGCGGGGCGAAGAATTCATCAGCCGGTTTACCGGGCGTTAACCCTGCGCGCGCTAGGAGTGGTTCCGCAAGATGGCGGAGTCGCGATGACCGAGGATACACATCCTTCCACTCACCCCCCACTCCCACCCACCACGGAAGATGACCGGGTATCGTGGCTTCGCCTCTTGCGCTCGCGCCGGGTGGGTCCGTCGACCTTCTACCGGCTGATGGCCGAACATGGCAGCGCCGCGGCCGCGCTCGCCGCCCTGCCCGGGATAGCCCGCGCCGCCGGCGCGC
>CAZNMK010000163.1:0-2754 GCA_964574045.1 uncultured Roseovarius sp.
TCCGGTCGAAGACCTGGCGCGCCGAGGTCTCGCCGCCCTTGGCGGTGTCCTTGCCCGCCGGCACCGAGCGCCACAGGAATTCCGGCACGCCCTTTTCGCGCACCTTCTTCAGTTTCGCCGGCACACCGGCCTTGCGGAAATACTTCTGCGCGATCACGTCGCTGGCTACCTGGCTCCAGCGCGCCGGCACCTCGATCGCGTCGAGCCGAAAGACGGTGGTGCCGTCGGGGTTGCGGATCTCGGAACTGGTGGTGACGAATTCGATGCCTGCGTAGGCGTCCTGCCCGGCCGTCGTGAATCTGCGTTCGATCTTCATTGTCTGGCTGCCCCATATTCAGCGCGTCTCTAACCTGGCGGGCCCGCCCGTGCCCCGGACAGGCACGAACGACCAGGCCGCAGCCCGCCCCGGCGGATGCGAAAAGCTGCCCGGCCCTGTCGTGCCGGGTATTCCTGGAAGCCTGTCCCTGCCCGGACCCCGGCCACTATATCTTGTGGCGATCCGGCCCGCCCACACAACCTGACGTATGGACCGCCCTCCGGTCAACGAGATTTTGAAGATATCCCCAAAATTTTTCGGTTGACCGCCACGACCGCGGCCCACGGGCGATTCCACCGCCGCCGCGAGTGCCGGAAGACGGCAACGTTGTAACCGCAAAGACAAGGTTTTGGGGAATGCCGGCCCGCCCTGCCCCAGCTGTTGCGTTCCTGCGACAGTCCCCGGCGGTTGCGTGTCCGCATCCCCGCTCGCTTGCAACGACAGGCGGCGATGCAGGATTGGTCGGGGCGGCGAGATTCGAACTCACGACCCCCTGTACCCAAAACAGGTGCGCTACCAGGCTGCGCCACGCCCCGGACCGGGGCCGTGTCTAGCCGCGTTCGGCCGGCTTGAAAAGGGTCAACAGGGCCACGCCGCGTCCGGCCCGATCGCCGGGTGGCGCAGCTCGCTGCCCTCGGCGATGCCCATCGCCTCTGCCAGCCCGCCATTGATCTCGAGCACGAACTGGATGCCGTTGCCGCCGAGGATCAGCCGCTCGCTCAGCGGTTCGGCCATCGGCGCGATCCGGCGCACGACGCCGGTTGCGTCGGCAAAGAGGATGTCGAGCGGAATGAGCGTGTTCTTCATCCAGAAACCCGCCCGGTGCGGCCGCTCGTAGACGAACAGCATGCCGGCGCTGCGCGCCAGGCTCTCGCGGTGCATCAGCCCGCGGGCGCGTTCGGCGTCGTCGTCGGCCACCTCGACCGTGAACCGCGCCTCGCCCCAGTCGCCGCGCAGCTGCACCGTGTCGTCGCTACAGGCCCCGCCCGCCAGTGCCGGCCCGGCCCCGGACGCGACCCCGAGCGCGAACGCCAGCGCCGTCACCCGGACTGCTTGACCGCGACTTCCCATGCGCAGACCTCCGTCGCCATTCGGCCCCTCTTGCCGTCTATCACCCGGATCGCCAGCGCCTCGCCGGGTTGCAGATCGGCCATGCCAGAGCGGCGCAGCACCTCGATATGGATGAACACGTCCTCGTCGCGGCCAAAGGTGTTGGCAAAGCCGAACCCCTTGGCCTTGTCGAACCACTTCACGCGGGCCGGTTCCAGCGGTGCGGCGCGTATCGCCTCGGGGTCGATGTCCTCGAGATCGGCCAGCCCCGCCAGCCCCTCGGCCTCGGGCGGCTCGATGGAATGCACCTCGACCGCCTGCACGCCGCGTTCGGTCTGCTGCACGTCGATCTCGATGGCGGCCCGGTCGGCGACCGAGCTCTGCCCGAAATTGCGCAGCACGTTGGCATGCAGCAGGATGTCGGGGCCTCCCTCGTCGGCGACGACGAAACCGAAGCCCTTGGCGGGGTCGAACCACTTTACCCGCCCGCGGATTCGTCTCGTGCTCTGCATGTGCTTTGCCACGATATCTAGCTCCCACGGGTGACACAGGAACCTTGCGGCCATTAGAAAGACAAGCGGACCGCGACGCAAGGATCAATCGGACCATCCGGTCGCGCGGGCCGGCGGGCCGGTTCGCAATCAGGGATTGAGACGCCGGATTTCCCACGGCGAGTCAGTGGTTTGCCGACGCCAGACGAAACGGTCGTGCAGCCGGAACGCGCCGTCGGCCCAGAACTCGATCTCGAGCGGCACGATGCGAAAGCCCCCCCAGAAGGGCGGGCGCGGCGGGTTGGGGCCCTTCAGCGCGGCGATCCTGGCCACCTCGGCCATCAGCTGCGCGCGCGACTCCAGCGGTTGCGACTGCCGCGACGCCCAGGCCCCGAGCCGGCTTTTCAGCGAGCGCGAGGCGAAATAGGCGTCGGCCTCGGGCCCGTCCTCGCGCAGCACCTCGCCGCGCACGCGCAGCTGCCGGCGCAGGGATTTCCAGTGCAGCGCCATCGCCGCGCGGGGATTGGCCGCCAGTTCGCACCCCTTGGCGCTGTCGTAGTTGGTGTAGAACCAGAAGGCGCCGTCGGCGATATCCTTGAGCAACACCATGCGGACATTGGGCAGGCCGCCCTCGTCGACCGTCGCCAGCGCTACGGCATTGGGGTCGTTGAGTTCGTGCGCTTCGGCCTCGGCCAGCCAGTCGCGGGCGATGGCAAACGGGTCGTCCCCCGCAAAGATGCCACTGCGTTCCATTCCGGGCCTCATCCGCTGCCTGTCGAAACCGCCTGCTACGCCCCCGCGTCCGCGGGCACAAGGGCCAATTGCGCCGGGCCGCCATGCCCTTGATGATGCCCCGGCGATCCCCTAAAGGAATAGCACACTGGCTAGCGGTCGAGG
>CAZNMK010000163.1:2764-6633 GCA_964574045.1 uncultured Roseovarius sp.
ACACGCTGATGGCGGGCAAGCGCGGGCTCATCATGGGGCTCGCGAACGACAAGTCCATCGCCTGGGGCATCGCCAAGGCCTGCGCCGACGCCGGCGCCGAGCTGGCCTTCAGCTATATGGGTGATGCCTTTCGCAAGCGCGTCGCGCCGCTGGCGGCGCAGTTGGGCAGCGAACACCTGTTCGACTGTGACGTCTCCGACCCGGCCTCGATCGATGCGGCCTTTGCCGACCTCGCCGCGGTCTGGGACAGGATCGACTTCGTCGTGCACGCCATTGGTTTTTCCGACAAGAACGAACTGCGCGGCCGCTACATCGACACCAGCCGCGGCAATTTCCTCAATACCATGGATGTGTCGGTCTATTCCTTCACCGCTGTGGCGCAGCGGGCCGAAAGGATGATGGGCCCGGGCGGGTCGATGCTGACGCTGACCTATTACGGCGCCGAACAGGTGATGCCGCACTACAACGTCATGGGCGTGGCCAAGGCCGCGCTCGAGGCGTCGGTGATGTACCTGGCCGAGGATCTGGGCCGCGACGGCATCCGCGTCAACGCCATTTCGGCCGGGCCGATCAAGACGCTGGCGGCCAGCGGCATCGGCGATTTCCGCTATATCCTGAAGTGGAACGAACTCAATTCGCCCTTGCGGCGCAACGTCACCATCGACGATGTCGGGCGCGCCGCGCTCTATCTGCTCTCGGACCTCGGCAGCGGCACCACCGGCGAGGTGTTGCATGTCGACGCCGGCTATCACGTCGTCGGCATGAAGGCCGTCGACGCCCCCGACATCGACAAGAGCTGACCCGCCTTGGCCGCGACGCCCCCCGAGACGAGCGACCGCCTGCCGCACGAGCGGGGCTTTCACGTCAGCTGGGACCAGCTCCACCGCGACGCCCGCGCGCTCGCGTGGCGGCTGCAGGCCGAAACGCCCGCGGGCGGCTGGCGCGCGGTGGTGGCGATCACCCGCGGCGGCATGGCCCCGGCGATGATCGTCGCGCGCGAACTGGACATCCGCACCGTCGACACGATCAGCGTCAAGTCCTACGACCACCAGACCCAGACCCCCGCGCGCATCATCAAGTCCCCCGATACGAGTGTCGTGGGCGACGGTACCGGGGTGCTGATCGTCGACGACCTGGTCGACACCGGGCGCACGCTCGAGGTGGTGCGCGCGGTGATGCCGAAGGCCCGCGTCGCCACCGTCTATGCCAAGCCCAAAGGCCGCGGCATGGTCGACACCTTCATCACCGAGGTGAGCCAGGACACCTGGATATTCTTTCCCTGGGACATGGCGCTGCAATACGTCGAGCCCTACCGCGGCGTCTGAACCCGTCTATCGGGATGGTGCCCGACGGTTCCGAGTGCTGTGGTTCGGTCGAACCCCACGGGATGTGCCGTGGGCAGCGCCCGCCAGGGCAACTATGGCAATCATGCGGTGCCCGCCGGGCGCAACGGCTGCATGCGGTCGTTCAGGTCTTGTCGCCTGACGACCCGTCATCGGCCCCCGGCACCGGGTCGTAGCCGCACCCGCCCCAGGGGTTGCAGCGGGCGATCCGGCGCAGCGCCATCCAGCCGCCGCGCAGCGCGCCGTGCCGCGCGAGCGCATCGAGCGCGTATTGGCTGCAGGTCGGCCGATAGCGGCAGTTCCATCCCACCCAGGGCGAGAAAACCAGCCGGTAGGCCCGCACCGGCAACGCGACGATATGGGCAAGCGGGCTCATGAAGATGAGTGCAGCCGGGCCAGCGCGCGCGCAAGGTCGTCCCTGAGCGCGGCGAAATCGCGTTCGGCGGTCGCGCCGGGGCGGCCGATCAGCGCATAATCCCAGCCGGGCCGCCCGTGTTCGGGCAGAACGAGGCGCGCCGCCTCGCGCAGCCGCCGCTTGGCCCGGTTGCGCGCGACCGCGTTGCCGAGCTTTCTGGAACAGGTGAACCCAACCCGGATCGTCCCGCACCCGTCGCCCCGCGCGCGCCCCTGCACCAGCATGCCGGGCATCGCCTGCCGCCGGGCGCGGTTCAGCGCCAGGAAATCCGCCCGCCGGCGCAGACGCTCCACGCATGGCGAAACCGCCGGGGGCGGTTTCCCCGCCTGTGTCGCGGGGGCCTCCGGCGGTGTCATGCGGTCGATCCTGTCGGCTGCGGTCCCCGGTGCGGGGTTCAGGCGCTCAGTTCCTTGCGGCCGCGGGCGCGGCGGGCGTTGAGTATCTTGCGCCCCGCCTTGGTGGCCATGCGCGCGCGGAACCCGTGCCGGCGCTTGCGAACCAGGTTCGAGGGTTGAAAGGTGCGTTTCATCGCTCAAGCTCTCCGGTCTTGCGGCCCGGTTCGCGACGCTCGGGGAATCGCGCAGCCCGGCCGGTAATGTCTCGAAGCCCGGTCTATAGATGCCGCGCGGGGCCAAGTCAAACCTCAAACCCGCATCCCGAGCCCCGGATCCCGGACAAATGCAACACGCGGCGGCCGGCTCCGGGCCCGAATGTTTCAGAACCGGACAGTTCCGCGCATCGGCGGGCCGGATCGCGGGGCGTTTCATCACCCCTTATCACCCCCGCGTGAACCCCCTAGCCCGGGGCGCGCCGATCGCGCATTTAGGAAAGGCGGCTAGGCGGCTTACATGAAACCGGACGACGACATGGACCATGCAGGCGAAACACCCAAGGGCCGGATCGCGCGCCACCTGCCGCTGGCGGCGATCCTGTGCGTGGCGGCGGTCGGAACGGCGATGCTGGGCGACACGGTCGGCTTTGACACCCTGCGCGCGCATCGCGAGGCGCTGATGATCTATCGCGACAGTCATTTCGCCGCGCTCGCGCTGGGTTTCGTCGCGGTCTATTTCGGCATCGTCGCCTTTTCGCTGCCCGGCGGCGCGGTGGCCTCGGTCACCGGCGGGTTCCTGTTCGGGCTTACGCTGGGCACGGCCCTGAACCTGGTTGCCGCCACGCTCGGCGCGATCGCCATTTTCGCCGCCGTCCGCATGGGGCCGGGACGGGTGCTCGCGGCCCGGATCGAGGCGTCCGAGGGCAGGCTCAGGCGCCTCAGGCGCAACCTCGACCGGCACGAGGTCAGCGTGTTGCTGCTGATGCGCCTGATCCCGGCGATGCCGTTCTTCGTCGCCAACATAGCGCCGGCGCTCGTTGGTGTGCGGCCTTTCACCTATGCCTGGACGACGGCGGTGGGCATCGTGCCCGGGGCGCTGGTCTATACCTCGGTGGGCGTCGGCCTGGGCGAGGTCTTCGACCGCGGCGGCGACCCCGACCTTTCGCTGCTGTGGGAGCCGCAGGTGATCGGCCCGATCCTGGGCCTTTGCGCGCTGGCGGCGCTGCCGATCGCGGTCAGAATGCTGCGCCGCCGGCGGGACGCCTGAAGGTGGAGCGGATCGAGACCGACCTTCTGGTCATCGGCGCCGGTCCCGGCGGGTTGTCGGTCGCCGCCGGCGCGGTGCAGATGGGCGCGCGGGTGGTGCTGCTCGAGGGCGGGCGGATGGGCGGCGACTGCCTCAACGCGGGCTGCGTGCCGTCCAAGGCGCTGCTGGCGGCCGCGCACGCCGCCCACGCCCACCGCCGCGCCGCCCGCTTCGGCCTCAGGGCGGCGGCGCCGCAGGTGGATTTCGCCGCCGTCAAGGACCATGTCGCCGGCGTGGTGGCCCGGATCGCCCCCCACGACGGCGAAACCCGCTTTGCCGGGCTGGGCGTGCGCGTGATCCGCGAATACGGCCGCTTCGTTTCGGACCGCGAGGTCGAGGCCGGCGCGCACCGGATCGCCGCCCGCCGCATCGTCATCGCCACCGGGTCGTCGCCGCTGATCCCGCCGGTGCCGGGGCTCGATACGGTGCCCTACCTGACCAACGAAACCCTGTTCGACCTGCGCGAACGCCCCG
>CAZNMK010000164.1:0-6607 GCA_964574045.1 uncultured Roseovarius sp.
CTCGATGCGGACCTCCTCGGTCAGTTCGTTCGACCGCGTGATCACGCCGCGGTCGCCCTCGCTGCGGCCGAGCACGGTGCGGGTGACCTGCACCCCCTCGATCGGTCCGAAGGCCAGCTCGGCCTTGCCGCCGGCGGGGATCATGTCGAGCGGCCGGCGGGCGATGAACCGCCCGTCGAGGTAAAAGCTCGCCTCATGGGTGGGCAGGATCGGCTCGTCGCTTTCGTTGGTCATGCGCGCGACCAGATAGGCGGTGCTGTCGGACAGGGGGGCCGCCTGCGCCACCGGGTCGGTCCGGGCCGTCAGCGACCCCAGGGCGATGCGTACCGAATCGGCGCCCGAGGCGACCGAAACCGGGTCGGGATAGCCGTAGCTGACCGACAGCCCCTCGAACTCGGGCGCCGCCTGCACCGGCTTGGCCGCCAGCGAGCGTTCCTCCATCGCCGCGCCGGCGGCGAAATCGGCCTCCGGTTCGGCCCGCACCAGCGGCATCGGCACGGGCGCGTCGGGGTCGACGATCCGGCGCAGCCACGGCCAGACCTCGCCGGGTTCGCTGCGCTGGCTGGGGCGGCTGGTCGAGAGCCTGAGCGCCACGTCGCGCCAGTTCTCGCCGGTGGCTTGCGCGACCAGCGCACCGCGCTCGATTTCCAGCCGGCCGCTGTCGCGGTCGAGCCGCAGATCGTAGACCGGCTGCCAGCCGGCCTGCGGGATGGTGTAGGTCACGCTGAGCCGGCCCTCGGCGGCGGCGTCCGATCGCACCGACACCGCCAGCATGGCGCGCTGCTCGGTCTCGGGCACCAGCGCCGCCAGCGCCTGGCGGGCGCGCTTGAGATCCTCGCGCAGGGTCTTGAGTTCGCGGTCTGCCTCGGCGGCGCGGCGCCTGGCATCCTGTGCCGTGCGCAGGGCCGATAGCGTCTCTTCCCCGATCATCGCCACCAGCGCGCGCAGGGCCTCGGGGTCGCGCCCGGCCACGCCTTCGGCCCCGCCCAGCGCATCGAGAAAATCGATGCGCGCGCGCGCCGCCTGGGCATCGAGCCCGATCGCCTCAACCGCGGCCTCGCCGTCGCGCAGCGCCGCCTCCAGCCGCTCGACCTCGGCCTCGGCGGCCTCGATGGCGGCATCGGTCCCGGGCGTGCGCGGGGGCACGAAATCGTCGCGCGTGCTGACGCTGCCCATCGACGCGCCGTCGACCGCCACCCGGACCGAGGCCAGCGGCGTGCCGCGCGGCAGGTCGGTCAGGATCAGGCTGTGCGCCCCGGCCGGCATCTCGAACGGCACCTCGCGGGTGACGGTCGCGCCGCGCGGATAAAGCGTGACGGCGGTCACGTCCGAGGAAATCGCGATGTCGTCGGCCAGCGCGGCGGCGGGCAGAAGGGCCATGAGGACGGGAAGCGGTCGCAGGAACATGAACGGGACTCCGGGCAAGGCAGGTGACATGCCGGCAAGACTGCGCCACCCCGCCCCCCCGGCGCAAGGGATTTCGGCAATGCACGGGCAAAGGGCCGTGCCTGCGCGGATTTCGGCCCGACAGACCGCGGGGACATAAAGCAAGCCGGGGGTCTCAGGCCCGTCCGCTACCGACCGGCCGCGCGCAGATCGGCCATGGTGTCGACATCGCGCAGCCGGTCGGTCAGCGCGATGCGCGCGCCCGGCAGGCTGGCGATACTGTCGGCCAGGGCATGGCGGGTCGACCAGCGCACGCCGTGCAGGAACCCTGCCGGCACCGCGCCCGTGCGCCTGAGCCCGACCAGCCAGTAGCCGCCGTCATGGGCCGGACCGAACGCCGCCTCGTGCCGGCCCAGCGCGGCAAAGGCGCGGACGATGTGGGCCTTGCCGATCGCCGGTATATCGGCGCCGATCACGCAGACCGGCCCCGGCGGCAGGGCGCGAAAGATGCGCGTCATCCGCGCGCCCAGGTCGCCGCCCCCCTGCGGGATGCGGGGCAGATGCGCGGGCCAGCATCGCGACGCCGCTGCCGCGCGGTCGGGCGCCACCGCCAGCACCAGCCGCCAGCGCGGATCGTCGAGCCGGCGGATCAGCGCCGCCGACCGGTGCCGGAACCACCACGCCGCCGCCACCGGGCCGATGTCGCGCGCCAGCCGCGTCTTGACCCGGCCCGGCCGCGCCTCCTTCAGCATCACCACCAGGTGGGGGCGGATCAAAGCGCGCGTTCCATCGCCTGGTGCGGCAGGCCCCCGGCATCCCGGTATTCCGGCCCGAACGGGGTAAACCCCAGCCTTTCGTAAAGCCCCAGCGCAGTGACCTGTGCCCCAAGCTCGGCCCGCCGCAGGCCCGGCAGGGTACGCAGATGGTCGAGGCAAGCGCGCACCAGCGCCGCGCCGATGCCACGGCCGCGATGGGGGCGCAGCACGCAGACCCGGCCGATCCGGCCGGTCTCGCCATCGGCAAGGATGCGCGCACAGCCCACCGGCACCCCGTCGAGCCGGGCAAGGATGTGATGCGCCCCGCCGTCGCGGCCGTCCTGTTCCACCCCCTCTGGCACGCCCTGCTCATGGATGAAAACCGCCCGGCGCAGCGCCACGCAGGCGGCGACATCGGCGGTCGCGCCGACCGCGAGCGTCATGCGAAATAGTCCCGCAGGATGCGCCGGTAGATCGCCTTGAGCCGGTGGATCTGGGCGATCTCGACCCGCTCGTCGACCTGGTGCATGGTCTGCCCGACGAGGCCGAACTCGACCACCGGGCAATGATCCCTGACAAAGCGCGCATCCGACGTCCCGCCGGAGGTCGACAGCACCGGCACCAGCCCGGTCTCGGCCTCGACCGCCCGCGCCACCAGCTCGGATAGCGGCCCCGGCGGGGTGAGAAAACTCTCGCCCGAGATCTTGACCTCGATCTCGCCCGTCAGGCCGAATTCCGCCGCCACGCGGTCCAACTCGGCCCTGAGCCAGCGGGTCAGCCCGGCGCCGTCATGGGCATCGTTGAAACGGATATTGACGGTCGCGCGGCAGCGCGCGGGGATGACATTGGTCGCCTCGTTGCCGGTGTCGATCGTCACCGCCGCCAGCGTCGAGGGGTCGAAATGCGCGGTCCCCTTGTCCAGCTCGCGCGACGACAGCCGGTCTATGAGCCGCGCCATCGCAGGAACCGGGTTCCTGGCACGGTGGGGATAGGCCGAATGCCCCTGTTGGCCACCCAGCGCGATCCAGGCCGTCATCGAGCCGCGCCGCCCGATCTTGATCATCTCGCCCATGCGTTCGGGGCAGGTGGGCTCGCCCACCAGGCAGACATCCATCCGCTCGCCCGCCGCCGCCATCCAGTCGAGGATCGCGCGCGTGCCGTCCACGGCCTCGCCTTCCTCGTCGCCGGTGATCGCGAGGATCACCGCGCCATCGGGCGGGGTCTCGGCGACATGGTCGATGGCGGCGGCGACAAAGGCCGCCACGCCGGATTTCATGTCGGCCGCGCCCCGCCCCCACAGGAAACCGTCCTTTTCGACCGCGCCGAAGGGCGGCACGCTCCACGCCGTCTCGTCGCCCACCGGCACCACGTCGGTATGCCCGTTGAACCCGAATGTCCGCGAAGCACCCCTGTCGCCCCAGCGGGCGAAGAGGTTCGCCACCCCGCCGCGGTCGACGCGCGTGCACTCGAAACCCGCCGCGCCCAGTTGCCCGGCCAGCAGCGTCAGCGCGCCGCCGTCGGCGGGCGTCACCGAAGGGCAGCGGATCAGCTCGACGGTCAGCAGCGCGGGGTCCACAGGGGAGTTCGCCATCGGAATCCTCACACGGGGTTTGGGCGGATTTTCCGCCTGTGTTCTGTGGCCACAGGGACTACCCGGTTTCGCCGCGGCTGTGAATATGGCTTAACAATCAAGGGCAAATCTGCTAGCGCCTTGTTCATAAAAGAAACGAGGCACGGCAGAAACCGGCAGGGGCGTAAACCACCTGTCAACAGGACTGGCATAGATCGGAACGCATCCGCACGGGCGCAACGGGCGCGCCTGTCCGCATGTCCTGCGGTGACCGCGAAACACATGAGGGACGAACGGGCATGGTTGCAGGCGTCGAAATACCGATAGACAGATTCGCCACCGCAAACGAGATGGCGGAGACGATTTTCGGCGATGGCGTGACGGTTGTCAGCGCCTCCTATACCGGCGACCGCGACAGCTCCGGCATCTATACGCAGGGCAATACCATCTCGCCGGGGGTGATGCCCTCGGACACGGGGGTGATGTTCTCGACCGGCGATCTGCGCGGTTTCACCAACAACAACCCCTCGCAGTCGAACCTCAGTTCCAGCACCACCACCAGTTCCAGCGGCCCCAACAACGACGCCGACTTCAACGCCGCCGCCGGCACAAACACCTATGACGCCTCCTATCTCGAGGCCGATTTCATTCCCACCGGCGACACGCTGACCATGCAGATCGTGTTCGCGTCCGAAGAATACCCCGAATACACCAGCAGCGTGTTCCAGGATTTCGTCGGCGTCTGGGTCAATGGCGAGTTCGTCGAAATAACCGTGGGCGATGGCGACATCGACCCGGGAAACCTGAACGACACCAACAACCAGAACCTGTTCCAAGACAATACCGGCGACGCCTTCAACACCGAGATGGACGGCATCACCATCACCCTGACGCTGACGGTGCCGGTCAATGCCGGCGAGGTGAACACCATCAAGATCGGCATCGCCGACGTCGCCGACAGCAACTACGATTCCACGCTGATCATCGCCGCCGACAGCGCCCAGACCGCGCTCATCGCCCACGACGACACCGTGTCGGTCAATCCCGACGGGGAAAAGACCGTCGATGTGCTGGCCAATGACGAGAACAGCACCGGCGGCACGCTGACCATCACCCATGTCAACGGGCAGGCGGTGGTCGCGGGCGATACCGTGACGCTGGCCACCGGCCAGCAGGTGCAGGTCAACGCCGACGGCACGCTGACGGTCATCGGCGACGGCGACATCGAGACGGTGAACTTCACCTACACGATCGAAAGCAGCACCGGCACCACCGATACCGGCTATGTCACGGTCGACTCGGTCCCCTGTTTCGTCGCCGGCACCCGCATCCGCACCCCGGCCGGCGAACGGCCGGTCGAGACCCTGCGCCCCGGCGACATGGTGCTGACCCGCGATGACGGGCCGCAGCCGCTGCGCTGGATCGGCCGGCGCCGGGTACGGGCCGAGGGCGCATTCGCCCCCATCCGCATCGCCGCCGGCCGCCTGGGCGCGCATGGCGAGCTGTGGGTCTCGCCGCTGCACCGGGTGCTGATCCGCGATCCGCGCGCCGAGCTGCTCTTTGCCGAGGCCGAGGTCCTGATCGCCGCGCGCGACCTTGTCGACGGCGACGGCATCCGCCGGGTCGAGGGCGGCTGGGTGGACTACGTGCACATCCTCTTCGACCGTCACCAGGTGGTCTTTTCCGAGGGGCTGGAAACCGAGAGCTTTCTGCCCGGACCGCAGATCGCCCGCAGCTTCGAGGCCGAGATGATCGACGAGATCTGCTCGATCTTTCCCGACCTGCGCCCGGAAACCGGGGCCGGATACAGCCCCGCCGCACGGCTGATGCTGAAGAGCCACGAGGCGCGCCTGCTGGCGTCCGGCGGGGCCGCCTGAGCATGGCCTGGATCGGCGCGACCGACCGCACCGGCGGCTGGTTCTCGCCCGGCGGCCCCTCGGGCGGCGGCACCGCCCGGCCCGGCACGCTGCTGCCGCGCGGCACGCTGATGGTCGAGGCCCGGCTCGCCCCCGGAAACCGGCCGCAGACCCTGCTGGCGTTCGAGTGCGCGCATCCCAGGCACGGGCGGTTCTCGCTCCAGGCGCTGCCCGGCGGCAGCGTCGTGCTGGTCGAGGCCCGGGGCAACGACCCCCGCAGCGCCGTCCTGCCCTGCCCCTATCAGGACCGCACCGACATCGTGCGGCTGAGCTACGGCTGGGACGGCCCGGCGCGACGCGGACGGCTGACGATCGAACGGGCGCATCCGGGGCGGACGCATTCCGTCGCCCTGCCCGGCGCGCGGCCGATGGCGGTGGACGACCTGCGGGCGATCATGTGCCACCCCGGCCGCCGCGAAATGGACGCCGAGGCGATCTTTGCCGCCGTGTCCGACCGGGTCGAGCCGGTCGGCCCGCTGCCGGGGCTGACCGCCGGGACGCCGGTGCTGACCCATCTCGGCGAAAGGCCGGTGGAGCGGATCCGCCGCGGCGACGTGGTGCTGACCGATACCGGCGCAGCCGTGCCGGTGCTGCAAGCGGTACGCCGCACCGTGCCCGCGCGCGGCAGTTTCCGCCCGATCCGCCTGCGTGCGGGGTATTTCGGGCTCGTTCGCGACATCGTGGTCGCCCCCAATCAGAAGCTGGTGATGCGCGGCTCGCAGGTGGAATACATGTTCGGGCGCGAGGCGGTGCTGGTGCCGGCGCGCCATCTGGTCAACAACGTCGCCGCGCGCTGGGCGCACGGGCCCGAGACCGTCACCTACCACCAGCTGCTGCTGCCCGGGCACGAGGCGGTGATGGCGGCGGGCTGCGCGCTCGCCAGCCTCTATATCGGGCGCATCCGCCGCAGGCCCGAGGACCTGGCCGCCAGCGTGCTGGCCGGGTTCGACCGCAACCGCCTGCCCGAACACGCCCGGCCG
>CAZNMK010000165.1:0-6582 GCA_964574045.1 uncultured Roseovarius sp.
CGGCGCAGCACATGCGCCAGCATGTCCTTGGTCGAGGTCTTGCCGACCGAGCCGGTGACCGCCACCACCCGCGCATTGCTGCGCGCGCGCCCGGCACGGCCCAGCGCCTCCAGCCCCGCCTGCACGTCATCGACCAGCAAGAGCGGCGCACCTGCGCCCACGCCCTCGGGCACGCGGCTCACGAGCGCCGCCGCCGCCCCGCGCGAAAGCGCGTCGGCGACGAAATCGTGACCGTCGCGCGCCGCGCTCAGCGCCACGAAGAGATCGCCGGGCATCAGCGTGCGGGTGTCGATCGACACCCCCGTGGCCTGCCAGTCCCCGGCCCCGCCGATCGGCCGCCCGCCGGTGGCCGCCGCCGCCTGAGCCGCCGTCCACAGGCTCATGGCCGTACCCCGTCGAGCGCCGCCACCGCCACGCTGGCCTGTTCGCCGTCGTCGAAGGGATAGACCGCGTCGCCCACCACTTGGCCGGTCTCGTGCCCCTTGCCGCAGATCAGCAGCGCATCGCCCGGCCCCAGCATGTCGACCCCTCGCAGGATCGCTTCGGCGCGGTCGCCCACCTCGGTGGCGCCGGCACAGCCCGCCATCACCTGGGCGCGGATTTCGGCCGGAACCTCGTTGCGCGGGTTGTCATCGGTGACGATCACCCGATCGGCGTTCTCGGCCGCGGCGCGCCCCATCAGCGGGCGCTTGGTGCGGTCGCGGTCGCCGCCGGCGCCGATGATCGCCACCAGCCGGCCCATCACATGCGGGCGCAGCGCGGCGAGCGCGGTCGCCACCGCATCGGGCGTGTGGGCATAATCGACAAAGACCGCGCCGCCGTTGCGCCGCCTTGCCGCCAGCTGCATCCGCCCGCGTACCGTCCTGAGTTGTTCGCGCGCGGCAAAGACGCGGTCGGGATCGGCGCCGGCGCCGATCGCCAGCCCCGCCGCCAGCAGCGCGTTCTCGGCCTGGAATCCGCCGATCAGCGCCAGCTCGGCCTGGCCCTCTCGGCCCTGCCACTGGAACCGCAGCACCTGGCCCGCGGGGGCAAAGCTGCGCGCCAGGATGCGCAGATCGGCAATCGCCGAGGTGCCCACGCTCAGCACCTCCTGACCGCGGGCGCGGGCCAGCGCCGCCATCTCGCGGCCGCGGGCGTCGTCGGTGTTGATCACCGCCACGCCGTCCTCGGACATCACGCGCAGGAAAAGTCCGGCCTTGGCGGCGAAATAGGTCGCGAAATCGGGGTGATAATCCAGATGATCCTGGCTGATATTGGTAAACCCCGCCGCCGCCAGCCGCACCCCGTCGAGCCGGCGCTGATCCAGCCCGTGGCTGGACGCCTCCATCGCCGCATGGGTAACGCCGGCGGCCTCCGCCTCGGCCAGGATACGATGCAGGGTGATCGGCTCGGGCGTGGTGTGGGCAAGCGGCGCCTCATAGGCGCCCTCGACCCCGGTGGTGCCGATGCTGACCGCGTCGAGCCCCAGCGCCGCCCATATCTGGCGGGTGAAGCTGGCGACCGAGGTCTTGCCGTTGGTGCCGGTGACGGCGACCACGGTCTCGGGCTGCGCCCCGTACCAGAGCGCGGCGGCAAAGGCGAGCGCCTGGCGCGGATCCTCGGCCAGCACCAGCGCCGCGTCGTGGCCCGCCAGCGTCTCGCGCGCGATCCGCGCGCCGGCGGCGTCGGTCAGCACCGCCGCCGCCCCCATGCGCAGCGCGTAGCCGATGAACTCGGCCCCGGGCACCAGCGTGCCCGGCAGCGCCGCGAACAGGTGACCCTGGCGCACCTGGCGGCTGTCCACCGACAGCCCCGTCACCGTTGCCTTTCTGCCGCCCTGGGCGGTGAGGCCGAGTTGGGCCAGTGATCTGGTCTGCGCCGCCGCCATGTGGCCCCCCGATGCGCCCTGCCGGTCTAGTTCGATGTCAGCGTTATACCAGCCGGCAGCGCCGGTTCAATCTCGGGGCGCAGGCCAAGGATCGGAGCCACCCGGCGGACGATTTCCGCGGCCACGGGAACCGCCGTCCAGCCGGCGGTGCGGCGCGGCTCGTCGCCCGAGGTCTCGACCGGCTCGTCGAGCGTCACTACCAGCACGTATCTGGGCTGGTGGGCGGGAAAGATGCCGGCGAAGGTGGCGATGACCTTGTCCTCGTAATAGCCGCCGCCCCGTTCGCGCGGCTTGTCGGCGGTGCCGGTCTTGCCGGCAACCGCGTAGCCCGGCACCTCGGCCATCGACGCGGTGCCCTCGGTCACCACCTTGCGCAGCATCGTCATCACCGCCGCGGCGGTCCCTTCGGACATCACCCGTTCGGCCGGTTGCGCCGGGGACTGGTGAAGCAGCGTCGGCCGCACCCGGACGCCGCCATTGGCGATGGTGGCATAGGCGGCGGCCAGATGCAGCGGGCTGGCCGACAGCCCGTGCCCATAAGAGACGGTCATCGTCGACAGTTCCGACCATTTCGCCGGCACCAGTGGCTGCGCGCCGGCGGCCTCGACCATTTCCAGCCCGGTCGGGCGCAGCAGCCCAAGGCCGCCCAGGAACTCGCGCTGGCGCTCGGCGCCGATGCGCTGGGCAATGCGGGCGGTGCCGATGTTGGAGGACTTGACGATCACCTGGCTGGCCGTCAGCTGCGGGCCGTAATTGTGAAAATCGCGGATCCTGAACTTGCCCCAGACCAGCGGCCCGCTGGTGTCGATCTGCGTATCCGGATTCACCAGCCCCAAATCGAGCGCCTGCGCCACCGCGAAGGTCTTGAAGGTCGAACCGAGCTCGTAAAGCCCCTGCACCGCCCGGTTGAAGAGCGGGCTGTCGGCGGCGTTGCCCTGGACCGGCGGGCGCGGGCGGTCGTTGGGGTCGAAATCGGGCAGCGAGGCCAGCGCCACCACCTCGCCCGTCTGCACCTCCAACAGCACCGCCGCGGCGCCGCGCGCGTTCATCAGCGCCATGCCGCCGGCAAGCACCCGTTCGACCGCCGCCTGCACCGACAGGTCGAGCGACAGCGTCAGCGGTTCGTGCCCCTGGGCGGGGTCGCGCAGCCGCGCGTCGAAGTGTTTTTCGACGCCCGCGACGCCCACCACCTCGGCCGCGTGCACCCCCTCGCGGCCGAAACCGGCGCCGCCCAGCACATGCGCCGCCAACCGCCCGTTGGGGTAAAGCCGCATCTCGCGCGGGCCGAACAGCAGGCCCGGCTCGCCGATGTCGTGCACGGCCTGTTTCTGCTCGGGGCTGATCTTGCGCCTGATCCACAGGAAGGTGCGCTTGCCGGTGAAATCCCGCACCAGACGGTCGCGGTCGAGATCGGGAAAGATGCGCACCAGTGCCTCGGCCGCGCGCGCGGGGTCGACCATCTGCCGCGGCTGGGCATAAAGGCTGTGGGTCTCGAAATTGGTGGCCAGTATCCGCCCCGTCCGGTCGACGATATCCGCCCGCTGGGCCAGGATTTCCACCCCGGCGGCGCCGGCGCGCGGCTCGGAGGGCTCGGAATTCGCCAACAGCGCCATGCGCCCGCCTATGGCCAGAAAGCCGCAGCAGAACAGGAACCCCAGCGTCAGCAGCCGGCTTTCGGCGCGCTGGCGCACGCGGTCGCGCATTTCCTCGTGGCGTCGCCGGATGTTCTCGCGCTCGATGGCGTCGGGGTTCTCGCCCCGCGCGCGCGCCTGCAGGATGCGCGCCAGCGGCCTCAGCGGGGTGCGAATCATGGCTGTGCCTCCCGGCTCATGACGTCCACCGGGTTGGCGATCGGCAGGACCGGATCGGGCGGAAAGGCGACCTGGTCGATCATGCCGAACTGGTGCGGCTGCAGCGGCAGCAGGCCCAGCCGGTCGAAGTTCAGGTCCGCCAGCGCGCGCAACCGTTCGGGGCGGTTGAGATAGGCCCACTCGGCGCGCAGCATCCGCAGCCGCTGGCGCTTGAGCGCGATTTCCCGCTGCAGCGTCTCGGCCCGCGCCTGCGCCTCCTGCGTGGTATAGTTTTCGTGATAGGCCCAAAAGGCCAGGGCGATCACGCCAACCGCGCTGAGCACGTAAAGCAGACTGCGCATCACGACCCTCCTTTCGGTTGCGGCACCCCCAGAACGCGGCGGTCGACCGGGGCCGCGGGCGCGGCGGTACGGGTCGCCAGCCGCAGCCGGGCGCTGCGCGCGCGCGGGTTTTCGGCCAGCTCGCCGGCATCGGGCGCGATTGCCTTGCGCCGGTCCAGGGCGAATTGCGGCTCGGTCGCGGGCGCGGCCGGCGCGTGCCGGCTGCCGCCGCCGCCCCTGTCCGAGGCGGCCTGCAGAAACCGCTTGACGATGCGGTCCTCGATGGAATGAAAGCTGACCACCGCCAGCCGCCCGCCCGGGCGCAGCACCCGCGCCGCCGCCTCGAGCCCCGAGACCAGCTCGGCGAACTCGTCGTTGACCGCGATCCTCAGCGCCTGAAAGCTGCGCGTGGCGGGATGCGCCTGGCCCGGTTTCGGGCGCGGCAGGCAGGCGCTGACGATCCCGGCCAGCCGCGCCGTGGTCTGGATCGGGGTCTCGGCCCGGGCCCGCACGATTGCCCGCGCGATGCGCCGCGCGGCGCGCTCCTCGCCGTAAAGAAAGAGGATGTCCGCCAGCTCGGCCTCGGTCGCGGCGTTGACCAGATCGGCCGCGTCCGGCCCCTGCTGGCTCATGCGCATGTCGAGCGGGCCATCCTTCTGAAACGAAAACCCGCGCTCTGCCCGGTCGAGCTGCATCGACGACACGCCGAGATCGAGCACCACGCCATCGGCCGCGCTTGCGTGCTCGTCCATCCGCGAAAAGCTGTCGCGCACCAGCGTCAGCCGCCCGCCCCAGGCCCCGGCCCAGCCCTGCGCCATCTCCAGCGCCAGCGGATCGCGGTCGATGCCGACGACATGCCCGGCGCCGGCCTCCAGCAGCGCCCTCGCATAGCCCCCCGCGCCCAGCGTGCCGTCGATCCAAAGGCCGCGGACCGGCGCCACCGCCGCCAGCAGGGGGCGCAGCAGAACGGGGATATGCGGTGCATCCTGGGGTCTGGCGGCTTTGGCAGCGGCGGCCATGACCTTACTCCCCTGCGGGCGGTTCGATCAGCGTCAGCGGGTCGAAGTCCTCGGGCATTCCGTCCAGCCAGCCGGCCAGTTCGGCGCTGTCGGCGGCCTCGAAGGTGCGCGCGTTCCAGATCTCGAAATAGTCGCCCATCGCGACCATCGCCGCCTCGCCCTCCAGCCCGATCTGCTGGCGCAGCCGCTGCGGCAGCACGATGCGGCCGTCCTTGTCGATCTCGGTGCTCCACGCCTTGGCCAGGATCAGCCGGCTGGCGCGCTTGCGCGCCTGCGACCCGCGCGGCAGCGCCTTGATGCCGGCCTCGATCTTGGCCATCTCGTCGACGGTATAGGCGTGAAGACAGTTCTTGAGGTGCGGCCCGTGCAGAACGACCACTCGCGGCAGCGGGTTTTCGGGGCAGCGCGGATCGCCCTCGGCCAGCACGGCGCGGAAATCGGCCGGGATCGACATGCGTCCCTTGCCGTCGACCTTCTGGTTGAATTCGCCGAGAAAGCTCGAAACCACGCGCCTGCCCGCCTCTCCTCTCCCCCGTCACCGGATTCGCGCGCCGCCGGCGCATGTCCGCCGCCGGAAACGAAACGGCGGATTGAGCTGCTGCCAGTGCCCAATCCGCCGCCCTCGTCCCGCCTGAAGCGGGTGTCCGACTGCGCGCGCCACCTGGGGGGATGTCTGCTCGCCCGCGCGCCGGATCTCTTGGTTCGATGAAAGCGGGTGCCTGTATGAAACCTGACTTGGGAGATTGCCTTGGGGTCTTTGGTTGCCCCTTACTTCCCGTCCTCATCGTGCATACAGGATTGTCATGGAACTTTATGGAAATCAACTGATTTCTGACCCACTTTCCCACAGAATCTTGTTTTCGGTAATCGTGAAGCACAATATCCTGTGGAGAAATTATGAAAATGGCCCGATAATTAGTAATCATACTTCACATAGCTACTATATATAGGCAGAATTCAACCAAATTGCCATGTTGCAGCTTTTCCCATGAAATCCCGGATTTTTTGTGAGATTTTCCCGAACACCGGGGTTTTTCGGTTCCCCGAATAGCCTGCCACGAGGGAATCGCGGCTGGTCCCATGGATGATTCGGAACCCGGCCGGGCATGCGGCCGGTGCGGTTCAGGGCGCGACGGACGGGCCTGATGCAAGCCATTTGTGCATCACCAGCGCGTCGGTCAGCCCGCCCCGGGGGTGGGCGAAGGCGCCGGGCAGGCGCCCGACCTCGACAAACCCCAGCCGCCGCCAGAGGGCGACCGCGCCGGCATTGCTGGCAACGACGAAATTGAACTGCATCGCCAGATACCCCATTTCGCGGGCCTGCCCCTGGGAATGCGCGCACATCCGCGCCGCGATGCCGCGCCCGCGTGCCCCGGCCGCGACCATGTAGCCGCAGTTGCACACATGCGCCCCGCCGCCGGCCTGATTGGTGCGGATGTAATAGGCCCCGACGGCGCGCCCGCCCTGCCACGCCACATAGGTCGCGCGCGGGGCGTCCATCCAGTAGGCCCGCACCTCGTCGCGCGGCATGGCCGGGAAGTAGGTCTCGCGGCGCCGGGCGCTGA
>CAZNMK010000166.1:0-6554 GCA_964574045.1 uncultured Roseovarius sp.
AACGTCGCCGCGGTGTTCGTGACCGCCTCGATGCCGCCCTTCGCGCGCGCCGGATCGCAGATCGACGTCACCGTCTCGTCGCTCGGCGATGCCGACAGCCTTCTGGGCGGGACGCTGGTGATGACGCCGCTCAACGCCGCCGACGGCGATATCTATGCCGTGGCGCAAGGCACGATCATCGCCGGCGGCGCGTCGGCCCGGGGCGAGGGCGGCAGCGTCGTCGAGGGTGTGCCCACTGCCGGAACGATCCCGTCGGGCGCGCGCGTCGAACGCGAGATCGATTTCGAACTGTCGAGCCTCAGCCAGATCAGGCTGGGGCTGCGCGATCCCGATTTCACCACCGCCTCCCGGATCGAAACCGCGATCAACCGGGCGTTCGGGCGCCGGGTCGCGCTGATGCTCGACCCCGGAACCGTCAGTCTGGATGTCGGCGCCACCGGAACCCGGTCGACCGCCCATGCGCTGCGTCAGGTCGAGAACCTCCTCGTGCAGCATGAACGCATGGCGCGCGTGGTCGTCGACCAGCGGTCGGGAACGATCGTGATGGGCTAGGATGTGCGCATCTCGCGGGTCGCGGTCGCGCAGGGGAACCTGACGCTCCGGGTCGAGGAACTGCCGCTGGTCTCGCAGCCCAACCCGTTTGCCCGGGGCGATACCGTGGTCGTGCCGCGCACGCGTGCGGAACTGCGCGAAGAGCCGGGGGTCGGCCTGGCCGAGGTCGCCGAGGGCACGACCCTGTCGCAGGTGATCGCCGGGCTCAATGCGCTCGGAACCTCGCCGCGCGACATGATCGACATCCTCAAGAGCATCAATGCGGCCGGGGCGCTGCACGCGGAATTCGTGGTCCGCTGATCTCCGGGCGCTTCGCCGGTTTCGGGTGTGCCCGCCGGATTGTCCGCGTGTCGATCGAGTTGCGCGCCGTCCTGGCGGCCGGTTCGCTCCGGCCCGGTGTCCGCCGCGCCATCCGCCCGCGCTGCCGCGGCGCGGCGATGCGGGCCGGCTCTGCCGCAACGACTGTCACAGCGGGGATATCCGGGCGTTATTGGCGTCGTCATCTCCGGCCAGTTCGGGCGCCCCGCCGCGCGAGGCGGGGCCGCCGGGCGTCAGGGACGCCGGTTCATGGCAGGAAACCGTGTCAGAAATAGCCCCGCACGAGGCTGTCGGCAATCAGCGTCCAGCCATCGGCGATCACGAAGAAGGCGAGCTTGAACGGCAGCGAGACCACCACCGGCGGCACCATCATCATGCCCATGGACATCAGGATCGCCGCCACCACGAGGTCGATGATCAGGAACGGCAGGAACACCAGGAACCCGACCTGGAAGGCTCGGGCGATTTCCGAGAGCAGAAAGCTCGGCACCAGCACCGAAAGAGCGGCATCGGGCGCGGGTACCGGCCCGCCGCTCTCGGGCCGCAGCGCGCTGAGCGTGGCAAAGGTCTCGGGGTCGACGCGCGCCGCCATGAAACCGCGAAACGGGTCCAGCGCCCGCGATACGGCGGTTTCTGTGTCGATCGTCCCGTTCAGCAGCGGGTCCATGCCCGCCGCCCAGGCCTCGGTGAACACCGGCTCCATCACGAAATAGGTCAGGAACAGCGCCAGGCTGACGATCAGCATGTTGGGCGGCGATTGCTGCAGTCCGATGCCCTGGCGCAGGATCGCCAACACGGTAACGATGAAGGGAAAGCAGGTGATCATGATCGCCAGCCCCGGCGCCAGGCTGAGCACGGTGATCAGCACGATGAGCTGGATCGCGCGCAGCGACAGCGATTCGCCGTCGCCCAGCGACAGGGCGATTTCCTGCGCCAGGGCCGGCGGCGCCAGCAGCACCAGCGCCGCCGCGAGGATGAGGAGGACCGGCCGCCTCACTCGATGCCGTCGTGCAGATCGGCGACCTCGGTCAGCCGCACCGCCAGCTGGCCCCTGGCGCCGCCGTCCATTTCCTCCAGCTCGCCCCGCGCGATCAGGCGGTCGCCGACATAGAGCTCGACCGGGTCGTTCACGCGCCGGTCGAGCGGCAGAACGGCGTTGCGTTCCATCCTGAGCAGGTCGCGGATCAGCGGCCGGGTCTTGCCCACCGATATGGTGATCTCGATCGGAACGGCCGAGAACGGGCTGCGCAGATCCGGGCCCGCGGCGGGTTTGGGGTTGTCGGCCTCGTCCATCAGGCGGTCTCCTTCGCTGCGGGTGCGGTTTCGAGAAAGAAGCTCTCGGTGGCGGCGCGAATCCCGTCCAGGACTTCCTGCAGGTCGATCTCGCGCTCGGCGGCCTCGCCGATGCGCAGCTGCACCTGCCCCTCGGCGAGCGTGTCGTCGTGCCTGACCTCGATCGGAAAGCCGGCATCCCGCGGCAGCACCGCCTGCAGCGCCCCGGCGCTGGCGGGCGCGGTGGTCAGGATCACCGGCTGGCGGCCGCAGGCGTCGGCTTCTTCCTCGATCAGGGCGGCCACGCGCACGCCCAGCGTGGCGTGCGCCAGTTCGGGCAGGACGGCGTTCACGATCTGCCCGATCAGCGGCTGCATGGCGGCGACGAAGCCGGCGTGCGCCTCGTCGTAGGTGAACGACAGGTCGCGGATGTTGCGGGCGAAATCCTCGGACAGGCGGGTGCCGCTGTCCTGCTGCGCCCTGGCGGAATCGTCCCATCCGGCCTGGTAGCCCCGCTCGAACGCCTCGAGCCTGAGCTCCTCGATCTTTACATCCGACAGCGTCTCGCCGGGGCCGACGCCGCTTGCGGCGAAGTCCTCCAGCAGATCGGAAACGGCCATCAGGCGGGTTCCTCCTCTCCTTCGAGCCAGCTGCGCAGGATCTCGACGGTTTCCTCGCGCCGCTCGCCGATGAGCCCCCTCAGCCGTTCGGCGGGGTCCGCGCCGGACGCGTCCGCAACCGGCAGCCGCGTGTCCGACGCGGCCGCGGATGCCGCGCCCTGTGCGCCGGAGATGAGCGCCATCCCCGCCGATTCGGCCGCGCCGGTGTCGATCTCTCCGGTCAGTGCCGGCGGCGTTTGACCCTGCGCCTGCGGCGCCTCGGTTGCCGGATCGGGTGCCGCCAGCCGCTGAACTGGCCCGCCCGCCGGGCGCGCCAGCAGCGGCCGGACGACAAAGAGCCCGAGAACCAGCGCGACGATGGCCAGCACCGCCAGCTGCACCAGCGTCATCGCGTCCAGCCCCAGCCCCGGCATCGGGCCGTCATCGGCAAGGGCTCCGGCGGGCGGCGCCTGTTCGAACTGCATCGACTTGATGGTGATCGCGTCCCCGCGTCCGGCGTCGAACCCCACGGCCGAGGCGACGAGCTGTTCCAGCGCGGCAAGCTCTTCCTCGGGGCGGGGGGCAAAGACCGGGTCGCCGTTCCGGTCCGGCGCGACCGTGCCGTTGACCAGGACCGCGACGGTCAGCCGCCGGATGGCGCCCGGCGCCTCGACGACCTGTCTTTCGGTCTCGGACACCTCGTAATTGACCCGCTCGCGGGTCTCGCTCGCCTGGCTGGCGGCCCCCTCGGTACCGGCGTCGCCCTCGGGCAGGTTCGAGGCGACGGTGACCCCGCCGCCCTCGGCCGAGGAGGCATCCTCGCGCTCTTCGGTGTCGGTGCTGATGGCGACGCGGCTCTCGGGGTCGATGACCCGCTCGCGCAGGGTTTCCTGCCGCGTCACCGTCTCGACGCTGACCTCGACCACCGCGTTGCCGGGCCCGACCCGGGCGGCAAGCAGGCGTTCGACCCGGTGCCGGAGCGTTTCGGCCAGCCCGTCGGTGGCGCTGGCGGGCGATCCGTCGGTGTCGCCGACAAGATCGCCGTTGCCGTCGATGACCGTGACATCCCCGGGCGACATCCCGGCCACGGCCGAGGCGACGAGATATTTCAGCGCCCGCGCATGCGCCGCCGCGATCTGCCCCGAGGCGGCCGACACCGCGACCGAGGCCGAGGGCCGCAGATCGCGCCGGAACGGGCTGGTGCCGGTCCGGGCGATATGCACCCGCGCCGAGGTCACCGCCGGATGCGACACGATGGTGCGGGCAAGCTCGCCCTCCTTGGCGCGCCAGTAGGCGGCATCGAACATCTGCGAGGTGGTGCCGAAGCCCGACAGGCCGTCGAGCAGCTCGTAGCCCTGGGCGGAATTGCGCGGCAGCCCCTCGCTGGCCAGGGTCATGCGCAGTTCGTCCCGGCGTCCGGCATCGACGAAGATCGCCCCGCCGCGTACCTCGTAGGCAACGCCGCGCTGTTCCAGCGCGCCGATCACCTCGCCCGCCGGGCCCGCCTCCAGCCCGGCGTAGAGCAGCGCCATTCCGGGCGTTGCCGCCATCCGCGCCAGCGCCAGAACGGCGGCGAACATGGCCAGGGTGGCGACGGCGACGACGATCCGGCGGCGGGGGTCGAGCGCATTCCAGACGGTGGCGATCTGCTGCAAGATCAGGTTCCTTCTTCACGGCGTTCTGCCCGTGCGGTGCGGTCATCTTTGGCCCATCAGGCTTAACAATCGGTTAGTTCCTGCCGGCTATCGTCGGCATGAAATCAGCAACGGGGCGTGGCGATGGCCGATGCGGACGAAACCGGGGACGAGAGCGCGGCGAAACGGCCGAAATGGCCGCTGCTGCTGGGCCTGACGCTGGCGCTGGCCGGTGCCGGCGGGGGATTCGCGGCGGCCTATCTCGGGTATCTGCCGCGGGGCGAATCGGCGGTCGCGGGGCACGCCGCGCAGCCCGGCGCCCCGGCCGGTGCGGCATCCGCCGGTCTGGACGACGTCGACTTCGTGGCGATCGAGCCGCTGATCGTCTCGTTGAATGCCGGCAGCGGAATGCACCTGCGGTTTCGTGCCCAGCTGGAGGTCGGCCGGGCCCACAGGGCCGAGGTCGAGCATCTTCTTCCACGGGTGGTGGACGTGCTGAACGGTTATCTGCGCGCGGTCGACATCGCCGATCTGCGCAACAACGCCGCGCTGGTGCGGCTGCGTGCGCAGATGCTGCGGCGGGTGCAGATGGTCGCCGGCGGCGACCGGGTCAGCGACCTGCTGATCATGGAATTCGTTGTGAACTGAGGGCGCCGGGATGGAAGTCATTGCCGATATTCTGATGATCGCCGGGGCGCTGGGCGCCGCGGCCTATTGCCATGTGCTGTCGCGGCGGCTGCGCCGGTTCAACGACCTGGAAAGGGGGGTGGGCGGCGCGGTCGCCGTGCTGTCGGCGCAGGTCGACGACCTGACCCGCACGCTGGGCATGGCGCAGAGCGCCGCCAGCAGCTCGACCGGTTCGCTCGAAGGGCTGACCGACCGGGCCGAGGCGGTGGCCCGGCGGCTGGAGCTGCTGGTCGCCTCGATGCACGACATCCCCCAGACCGCGCTGGCGGAGGCGCCGCGCGAACCGGCGCGGCCGGTCCTGCGGCAGCACGGCCGGCAGGCGGCGGCGGAACCGGACGACGGCCGCCCGGCCGCCGCTGCCGGACCCGAACCGGCCGCGACCCCCGAACCGGCCGCGACCCCCGAACCGGCCCCGCCCGCCGAAGAGGCGCCGCCGCCCGAACCGGTGTTCCGGCGCCATGTTTCTGCCGCCGCCGCGGGGGCCGCGGGATGACCCGGCGGCGGCGCCGGCCCGGGCGCGGCACGCTCCTTGTCGTCGCCGGCCTGCTGGTCGGATCGGCGCTGATCCGCATCGGCGACGGGGCGGGGCAGGCGCTTGCCCGCGTGCCGGCCGGCCCGGACCCGGCGGCGGATCCTGCGGCGGCGGCGGGCCCGGCCTGCGAGACGCCCGACGACAGGACGCCCGAGGACATGCGCGCGATGCTGGCCGCCTTCGCCGAGCGCGACGCGCGGCTCGCGGAACGGGAGGCGGCGCTGGAGGACCGGATGCAGGCGCTGCGCGTGGCCGATACCGAGGTCGCGGCGCGGCTGGCGGAACTGGAAGCGGCAGAGGCATCGCTGCGCGACACGATCGCCCTGGCCGACAGCGCGGCCGAAACCGATCTCGACCGGCTGACGAAGGTCTACGAGGCGATGAAACCCAAACAGGCCGCCGCCCTCTTCGAGCAGATGGACCCGGCCTTTGCCGCCGGATTCCTCGGCCGGATGCGGGCCGATGCCGCGGCCGAGATCATGGCCGGTCTCAGCCCCGAGGCGGCGCATCTCTTCAGCGTCGTGCTGGCCGGCCGCAATGCCGAGGCGCCGCGCGAATGAGACCCGGCAGAGAGCGATTTCCGGCCGCTGAACGCCATGATCGTGCCGGCGGGGCAGGATGGGGGGAGCGATGATCGTCATCGTCGGTATCGCGGTGATCTTCGTCATGGTCTTCGGCGGCTACATGGCCGCCGGCGGCAAGCTGGGGATCATCCTGCATTCGCTGCCCTTCGAGATGATGATGATCAGCGGCGCCGCGATCGGCGCCTTTCTGATCGGCAACGAGATGAGCGCGATCAGGCACACCGCGCGGGACATGGCGAGGGTCTTCAAGGGTCCGAGGTGGAAGCCCGAGGATTACCGCGACCTGCTGTGCCTGCTCTTTGAACTGATCCGCCTGGCGCGGCAGAACCCGGTCGCGGTCGAGGAACATATCGAGGATCCGCCGCAGTCGCCCATA